>CAUEKH010000036.1 GCA_959018155.1 uncultured Hungatella sp. | reverse complement strand
GAGGAGATGGAAAAACTTCTTAAGTGCTGCTACTATGATACAGAAGTAGATTTCTAAGCTTTTCACCTGTCTTCCTTTAACAGATACAATAAATATAAAAATCATTAAAGCATGGGGCAGCCATACAGGTATCATTTACCAGTGTGGCTGTCCTTTGTTTCATGGTATCATCGGCGTATCTTGCTTACTGATGTTTCTGATCTCTGGTATGCTTCTGATTTCTAATATATTTCTGCTTTCTATTATATTTCCCACTTTCTATCACATATCAATTTTAATCAGTTCCTGCTGCCTGAACCCCGCATACGCCTCCACAAGTTCCGTAAGCTTCTTCTTATCACAGCGGGAATCCCAGAGATTCATTTTAATTTCCAGCCCTTTTCCTTTCTTTTTCGCGTTCCAGACGCCAGCCACTTCTCCGCGGTACACAACAGCCCCCGGATTCGCCACCGTTTTCCAGATTTCTTTATGGCGGGACTTATCCGGCTGGAGAATCAGCCTGTCACGCTGGTCGAGATACGGGTCATGCCCGCCAAGAAGCAGCAATTCCCTGGAAACCGGTTCCGGCGACAAAAGCCGTTCCCTGTCGGCAGATAAAATATACGCCTTCTTCCCCATCGCCGAAACAGGTTCCATCTCATCCGCCACACTCTTCCAGATACGCCTCCCCTGCTTTCCGGAACACCCCAGCCAGTCCACAAATGAATCCACGGCCGCAGGTCCATAACAGTGCAGAAATTTCCGCACCAGCTTCTTTTCCGCAGCTTCTCCCGCCAAGTTTTCTTTCACCGTACTTCCTTCTTCCGCACAGAAATGGCCTGTCCACCTCTTATAAGAAGTAAACGAAGGACTGATTCCCTCCCTCTCCCCAAATACAACGAACCCCAGGAAGGAACACGGCCGAAGCAGAAAGGAGATAACCGCGCCTCCCACCGTCTGCTTATCCGGGCTTCCGTACATAGAAGGCTGATTCCACAAATCACGTTTTCCCGCAGGCAGAAGTGGTATCATCCATTCAGCAAGAGTCTGATCCAATGTGCTTTTACTGACAATCACCGTTTCATTCAGTTTCGGAATCACCTGTATCATCATCTCCAGCAGTTCCCCAAAGTCCATCTGCAGAAAATCGAGGGCCAGCGTAATCCCGCGGGTATAAATCCACGGTTCCCCCTCCTCCGGAATCAGCGCAGAGAGGAACACATGGCTCTCCGATTCCGGAAATACAACCGGCGCCCCCCGGAAACTCCATGCCTGCAAAAGTGACTTTTCCCGGTACAGCAGACTTTCCATCTCCCTGGGACTCAAATCCGGGATTCGATGATACAGGGAAGTCTCCCATGCGCCCGGCGGTGAATTCTGAAGCCCGCACGCTCCGGCAATGGTGGTGATATCTGATTTCCGGTAAACCGCATCCAGATGATGGGAATGCAGTCTGAAATTTCTTATCTGATCTGCTGTTATCTCTGACATGTAAATCCCCCGCTTATGTAAATTTCTCCCCGCTCATCAGAAGCTTCCCGCATATTTTCCTCCAAAAATACAGAGACTACTGCTGACAGGAGGTGTAATCATGGCAAAAGCAGGAATGAGAAGACCGAGTCCTTATGATGCTGACAATCACGGAACCGAGAACCATCACAAAATGAACCGGCAGAAAAATGATCAGCCCCCGGTTCCGGAAATTCAGGGCGCCGCAAAAAATGGAAATGCAAAAGCAGGCCCAATCAATGCACCCAACTGGGCCAGAAGTGATTATAAAACCGGGGATCACTCATAACAGGAAATCAGTTTTATTGAGCAGGCGGGGAGTCAGACTCCCCGCCTTGCTATTACCACTTCCATTACCATTGCCAGCCACAAATCAGCCAGGCAGCCCGTTATTTATGTATCCCCGTTATTTATGTATCCCCGTTATTTGTGTATCCCCGTTACCTCTGATTCAAATACTCCATAATCCCCATATGAATCGTCCACGCCAGCCGATCCTGATATTCCTCAGAATTCAGCATCGCCGCCTCATTCCAGTTCGACAGGAACCCGCACTCCACAATCACAATCGGCGTCTTCACATGCAGCAGCAGAAAATAGTTGTCATTGGCCTTTGCCAGCCTCCTGTTTTTCGCTCCAAGCACGAAGTCAAAACGCTTCTGGAGTATCTCCGCCAGCTTTTTCCCCTTATCCGAGCCTTTGTAGTAAAATACCTGACCGCCGGAAATCTCCTCCTGATGGTAACTGTTCTGGTGGATGCTGACCGTCAGCGCCGGGTTCGTCTCATTGATAATCTCACAGCGGCGGTTCATGTCGGCCATCTTCTTTTTGCTGTCCTTTTCGGTATAGAGGCCGTTGTCACTGTCGCGGGTTAAGACAACCCGGACATCTGAGGCTTCCAGATATTTTTTTAACTTCTCAACTACTTTTAAGTTGATATCCTTTTCCAGACTTCCATCTACACCGATTTTTCCAGGATCCGAGCCGCCGTGTCCGGCATCCAGAACTACAACCGGCTGTTCCTTTCCTGCCTTCACGCTCAGGCCGGCCGTCATTTTCCCGGCCTGACCAGAGACGATATAGACCATGACAAGAAGCAGCGCCGCCATAAATGGCTCTATTTTCAGTTTCTTCACTTTGCCCGCCCATTTTTAATCCTTACTGAATTATATCGGACGGCAAATCAAAAAAGAACTGCCTTTACTCTGATTCGAGAGAATTATAGTCAATCGTCCCATCTCTTACAATGGATTCCAGATACTGGCTCAAAATACTGGGATATCCGTTTTCCTCCCACAGCTTATATCCGTTCTTCTGAGTCTCTTTGTCCCGGACTTCCACCACTTTTCCCGCGTAGCACGCGGCATTCAGTTCCGCATAGACGTTTGCCATCTGCTCAAGCTGCCGTTTCGTCAGTCCGCTGAAATTTTCCATCCGGGCAAACTCATCCTGCGCCTGGTTATAAAATACATTTTTCAAAAATGCTTTTGAATACTCCTCAAAATTCAGAAGATTCTTGTCCTCACTCCCCTGTTCCTCCGCCCAGGTTTCCATATCAAGCGCTTTCGTGTGGTACCGGAAACTCCCGTCATCGCCGTAACGCAGAACCCCGTACTGGCACGGAGGTGTAGCGAGAGAACTCGTCACAATCTCATAGATCCCATAATCCTCATCTTCCCTCATAAAATGCTGGACGTGTAAATGGCCGCTTAAAAACAGGGAGACATCCCAGCTGTCCATCTGATCAATCAGCTGCTCACTGTGTTCAATTGTACAGTCCTCCACATACACCTCACTCTCATCCAGGAGGTTGTGGTGGCCTATGGGAATCACATTCATCCCCAGTTCCCAGGCGTCCTCCATCTGCTCCTCAATCCAGTCATACGTATCGTCCCTGACCATTCCGCCCACCTGGTTGTACGGCTCATACTGGCACGTATCCAGCATCAGCGCCCGGTTATAATCATCAATCTGGTAAATATAACTGAGAGAGGCAGAATCACGGCTGACTGCTTCGTCATACCCGTAATCCCGATAAATCTCGGCAAATTCTTCCGGTGTGACAGGCTCAGTGCCGAGAGCCTTGGCCCCGGCAAACTGGGCCGCAAGCGCATTGTTGATATCGTGATTTCCAGGTATTACGATAACCGGAATTCCCGCGTCCTCAATCTCCGCCAGTTTCTGAGCAAATTCCAGATGGCTCTGCTTCTCCCCATTCAACGTCAAGTCCCCGGACAGCACGAGAAGATCCGGTTTTTCCTCAATCACTTCTTCTATAAATGCGTCCGTAATTTCCCATATGTAGTTCACAAGCTTCCCATCTCCGTGTTCAACATGGAAGGTAAAGCCTTCTCCGAAATCTGTCAGACTTCTCGACAGGTAGTGGATATCCG
The DNA here is from genome assembly GCA_959018155.1 of uncultured Hungatella sp. Taxonomy (GTDB): domain Bacteria; phylum Bacillota; class Clostridia; order Lachnospirales; family Lachnospiraceae; genus Hungatella. Next base: position 9,035 of record CAUEKH010000036.1, on the reverse strand, counting down.
ATGCAATTAAAATCTGACAGCCATTTATCTCCTCCGGTATGGGCGGCTCTGCTTCCGTCTCCGCCGAAGTCTCCGGAAATTCCGAAATCGTGGTCGGTTCCGTCACACTTTCCGTTGTCTCCTCCTCAGTAGTCTCTGTCTCAGGCTCCGACTCTGTCGTCGTTTCTGTCTCCGTCACGCTTTCTGATGCCGGCCTTTTTAAAGAGCAGCCCGCTGCGAAACAGCCCGTAATTGCAGTGACTGCCAGAACTGCATACAGTAAAATCCTCTTTTTCATTCCCATGACCTCTCTGTCTTTTTCGATGTATTATTCCCCGTCTAACCGAATGATTTCCCACAGTTCCTTCGGTTCAAAACCCAGCTTCCAACACGCCACGCCAGCCAGATTGTACTTTTTAATTAAATCCATCTTAAGACCGATGGAACGTTCTTCCTCCATCCAGATTTCCTGTGTTGCCGTATCCGTCTTTAACTCCCCATAATACTGTCCAAGCGCTTCCTGCCAGTACAGTTCGACATTATTTTCATCGATCCAGTTCTTTGCCTTTGCCATACCAAGTGCCTCTGAAGTGACATCTCCGTTGCTGTCGGTCGTCCAGATTCGTGTATACAGCGGAATCGCATTGATCACTTTTTCTGCCGGCACCTGACTCAGAGTATTGGCAATTCCATCCTCCACATACCCGATGGACGCCACCGACCCCGGGCTGCCCCCTGCATAATGCTCATCGTACCCCATAACGATGACATAATCTGCTACAATTCCCTGTTCCTTCCGATTATAGAACTGATTTCCCGAGGTCGGAACGTAATCGTCGACCGACAGGACAGTCCCATTTTTCCGGCAGGCCACGGAAAGTTCCCGTATAAACTGGACGTAATGAACCCCGGCCTCCTTCTTAATTCCCTCAAAATCGAGATTCAGCCCGTCTAAATCATACTTCTCCACCTCAGCCATCAGCTTCTCAATCAGCTTCTGTCTGGTAGAAGTCTTCGCCATCAGAACCTCCGTCTGGACGTTGCTGCTGAAATTATTGATGAGCGCCCACACCTGAAGTCCCATATCGTGGGCTTTCTTCACATATTCTGCATCCGCAAAGGAATTAAATCCGCCCTCGTTATCAGTCAGTTCATACCATGTCGGCGCGATCACATTAACACCCGCAGTGTTGGCAATCAGATTATCAAAGGAAGCATTGCCATCCGGTCTCGTCACCTGATGCCAGGCCAGACAGACCGGCTCGTTCATGGAAATACTGGTATACACCGGCGCCTCAAACGTACTGACCGGCGTCTCCGTGCGCACTTCTCCCAGCCGCCTGCGTTCTACATAACCGATGTAGCCGTCAGGTGTCCTGACCTTATCCCATTTTTCCATGGTATCATCCAGGATAATCACCTCACCGCCCTTTTCCACCCGGGTGATAACCGGACTCTTAATTCCACCCTTAACCCTGACATTTCCTTTAGAAGCAATATTCGCTTTTTTCTCATCTGACCAGTCATTGTTTACATAAACACGTTTATTCTCCGCCGTATCATAGACAGCCAGGCGGATATCCGTATAATTGGCAATCAGCCCAAGTGAGAGGAACACGCCTTCGTCATTGACCCAGATTAACGGTTTTCCCGTGCTTCCCTTCGTCGTGTGGTCTGCATAGACAATGGATTCCGGAAGTGTATAAACCAGCAGTTTTTCATTATTATTCCAGTAAAAACGCTCATTCAGTTTTTCATTGACCCATTCAAGCGGAAGATACGTCTGGTTTTCCAGATAGATCCCCTTGGCCTCCTGCTGCTCTTCATTCAGAAAAATGGCCACCTCATCCCCGCTGACCCCAAGCAGCTTCTCAATATCAGCCGGCTCCTTCGAGGGAGTGTATCTATCAATCAGCCGGACTCCCAAAAAGCCAATGATTACAAGTACAATTAGTCCGAGTGCCACCAGAAACGGCACCGCTCTCCTCTTCATTTGTCTCCATACCTCCTGTTTTTCATCCTGCATTCTGAGTTTACAAATATCCATAAAATTTGACAGCTCGAAAAGACCTCGCCAACTGTTCACATTATACCACACCTCTTTGTGATTTACCTTACAAATTCTTTACGTTCTCAATTGTCTGTTTTCCCCAAAATCCCGCCCTGGCGCATGGTGCTGGTTTGGCTGATGGCTGAAGATGGTATCCAGTCTATGCGCCCCTTTTCAATCTATGTGTGGTAAACCCTGTCAAAATGGATTTCCCGCAGCTTTCCGGTCTCTTCATCGGAAATATAATCAGCCATATAAAAAAATTTATTTTCTTTCAGTTCAAATATCTGCTCCCACTCCTGTTCCGGGCACTCTTTCCCATCTATTATAATTGGAATCCCCTGGCTCTTATATCTCTTCAGCCCTGCTATGTAACTCTCTTTTCCATTTTTATCCACACCGCGCCTCCGTATCCGCAGACGCGGCAGGCAATTTCCACAAGGCATCTGTTCGTGACACATCCGCCGCCTGCCGCTATAATATCTGCTGATAAAATCTGATTATTTCTCCTGTGACATGGAATACATCTACTGAAACCGGAATCCGCCGGATGGGAAGCTTAAGCGCCTCTTCCATACTCTTTCTGGCCTCTTCGCTGCCAAATACAGTGAGAGTCTCCCAGCTTATCTCAGCCTTCTTCCACGTTCCCGCAGCTTCCAGAAATGCCCCGATCTGCCACTCTGTTACATTTCCAATCACAAACTGCCTGTCACATCTTAAAAATTCTCCCCATTTTTCCTCTGAAATGGCCCCGTAATCCACAATCACGTCGTGATATCGCCTCTTTTTACACAGACGAAGCGCTTCTGCCCCGGCAGCGCCGAAGTAATCCACATCGAGAACCGCAAAGCAGGATCCGTCCCCACCACGCTTCCCGGCCATACAGCACGTTCTCAGCCGTTCATAAGTTCCACTGCTGTTCCACTCCAGTACAGCGCAGCGGCGGCGCTTTACCCCGCTTAGATATCCCGCTGCCATGATGGCGAAATGGGTTACACCCACACAGCGTCCTGTACCAATCACTCCGATTATACGCTGCTGTCCCGGAATCACTTTAGACCGCATCATTCGAAAGGGTACAGGCGAATCAAGCAGAAAGGACGGCATCTTTACTGTTTTCCCAAATAATTTCATACGAGCCTCCTCATACGCCCCCGCTTCGTCTCCAAAATTCCGGCCCTGACCGCCAGTTCCTTCATAACCGCGGCATAAAAATCACGCGTCTCACCCTTTACTTCAAATGGCTCCTGAAAATACGGCGCCCGAAAGCACTGTTTCCGTTCCAGCCCCGGCAACGCTTTCACCCGGCTCTTCTCGTGCATATGGTTATAGACCACCACGTAAGGCAGACGGCTTTCAGTCAGCACAGCCGACGCTTCACACGCCTCCCAAAAACTCCATTTCCTGCTGTCGCAGACCAGAATCACCATATGGGGCCGGTCATAAACCGCGCGTTCTGCGTCAGCGCCGTAATCCAGGACACGCAGACCCTCCGGTGGCGCAGGCAGACGGACCGACTGTCCATAAGCCGGTATCCAGACGAAGCTGCGGTAACGCATTACACCACAGTGATCCGGTTTCGCTCCCGTATAAGCGGCAAGACCGGCGCCCATTCCAGTATCATTTTTTTCTTCATAACGATTGGGAAATCCTGAATTTCTAAGATAAACAGATAAGCCGACGGCCAGATGGGTCGTTCCGGCTCCCCGCTTGCTCCCGACGAGAGCAATGGTAAGAGATGGTAATTGTAGACTGCGTTTAAAAACCGCTCCATTTTCCTCCAGAGAGGTCAGCCTTTCTTCTAATTCCTGTGCCGTGGAAAACCGCAGTTCCGGTTTTATTTCCAGACATGTTCCAATAATCTCCGACAGTTCAGGGGAAATGGCCGGTATCGGTTCGTAGGGCTGATGCGGAAATGTTCCGGTACAGAGATAATGGAGGATCGTACCAATGGCATAAATATCTGTCCGTTCATCCAGTGTTCTGTCTTTCTCATACTGTTCCGGGGCCGCAAAGCCTACTGTCCCATACCGCTCTTCCAGATCCTTCGTTTCATCACGAAAGGCGGCGCTGTCAAAATCAATCAGTTTCACGCTGTCACCACACAAAATCAGATTCTTAGGCTGTAAATCCAAATGTAAAATGGGGTTTCTCCCTGCGGAATGCAGGTATTTTACGATGCCGGTCAACTGAAGTCCATAACAGACTGCCAGTTCCTGCGTTAGATGTCCCTGGCGTTTCACCAGGTCATACAAAGATTCTCCTTCCAGATACTCTTCAATTAAATAACTATACTCTCCATCTTCCTCTATGTCATAAATAATGGGAATTCCCGGATGACGCAACTCCTTCAGAATTAATGCCTCGCGTCTGAAATGTTCATAATCATGAAAACTCCTGGGTACACGTTTGACTGCCCGGTACTCCTCAAGTCCAAGATGAACCGCCAGAAAGACGGTTCCGATGCGGCCGGTCCCTAAGATACGGCATAGCTGATACTTTCCAAACAGAACGGAGTCTAAGGCTGCCACCTCCTTCTTGCCTGTCCAATACCACCTCTTGATACCTATTGTAATCTATCATACCCAATTTTACAACCTTTTTTACAGGAATACCTTAAATTTATATAAATTTTTTCACATAGTAATTGCCTTTTGGTTATATTATATAGTATAGTTATGTTGAGGAAGTATGTTGACAATTATCACTATTTTAACAGAACAGGAAGTGATCCTATGAAGATAGAACGTATCAATGAAAATCAGATTCGCTGTACACTGACAAGCTTTGACTTAAGTGTCCGCAATCTCAACTTAGGCGAACTCGCCTACGGCAGCGAAAAAGCCCGCAATCTGTTCCGGGAGATGATACAGAAAGCCTCTAACGAAGTGGGATTCGAAGCAGAAGACATTCCTCTTATGGTAGAAGCCATTCCTCTGTCCAATGAAAGTGTGATGCTTGTCATCACCAAGATCGAGGATCCGGAAGAACTGGATACCCGTTTTTCCAAATTCTCACCGAGCTGCTGGAAGGCGCGGACGGACTTCTGGGACTTTTGGGAATTGATAAGAAGGATACGGAAGCCACCTCGGAGAAGAAAGAAGAACCGGCCTCCCCTTCCGTCCGAATCTACTGTTTTCAGAATCTCGACCAGATTTCCGATGCAGCCCGTGCCATCGGATCCGCTTACGATGGGGAGAATACTTTATATAAGAAACCCGATTCACGGCAGTATTACCTGGTTATAAAGAATATGCCTGACAACTCCTTGGACTTCAGCCGCGTATGCAATCTTCTGGCCGAATACGGTTCGAAGATCCGTCAGGACTATGCTTCAGAAGCGTACTACAGGGAACATTACGAGGTGCTGATTGAGGGCCATGCCCTTCAGTCTCTTGCAAAACTCTGACCCGTCCCTTTGACTCATAGTACTTCATCACACAAACGGTAAGCGGTATCTTTGTGCACCGCTTACCATTATCAAGCAAAAAAACAACCCGGAGGTTTCGCACCTTCGGGTTATTTTTTCACTACGCTTCCTCAACCGTCTCTTCAACCACCTTCTTAGGCCTCGTATCCCCCAGCTTTATCACTCTTGGCCGCTCCTCCTCTTCCAGGAAAAATCCCGCAATCAGATCGAGCGTTACCTCCCTCTCTTTACACGGTATGGTAATCCAGTCATGCACCATCCTGGCCGCCTTCCGGTAAATGAGCTGCGTCCCGTTAGCCCTCTCCGTCTTTTCAGCCAGCAGTTCACAGTCCGGAGTCATAATCTCCTCCGTGCCGGAAAATACCAGGATGCGCCCGAGGTTCTCCCAGTTTCCAAATATGGGAGACACCAGCGGATCCTCTGCGTCGAAGGGGCCCCTGTATTTCGCCCCTGCCTCCACAAGCGCTTCAACCGGCAGAATCGGGTCATTTCTTCTGGCCAGTTTGATTTTGGGATTCGCAAGGCCGATATCGAGCCACGGGGAAACCACCGCCGTCTTCTCCGGCATCGGCAACGTCCCCACCTCTCTTAGCTGCTGTAAAAAGGAAAGCGCCAGGCCGCCGCCGGATGAATCACCAAATAAATAGAACTTATCCTGCGGATACTCCGAAATCAGCTTCTGATACGCCCGAATCAGAATGTGGTGCGCATCTAAGGCCGTGTATTCCGGCGACAGCGGGTATTCCAGCACCGAAACCTTCAAATGGTCCATCAGCGCGAATCTCTCAGCGATCTCCCTGTGGGCCTTTTCCGGTTCAAACGCATACGCGCCGCCGGGCAGCATCAGAATGTGGCCATTTCCCGGGTAGCTGCCATTTACAGTTACACCGCGGAATCCGTCGATATCCCACGTCTTCACCCTCACTTTTTTTGAAAACTGGTCCGGCGCCAAGTTCCAGGACCCCCGCGGGGGATTTTCCAGCCGTTTTGCCATATTTCGCTGCGCTTTTAAAATATTTGCAAGGAATCTGGCCTTTTCCGCTTTAAAACTCATTGACTATCCTCTCCTCATACTGCATTTCACTTATTTTGGCTCATTTACCGCACAGAGCCGGTTTAAACGGCGCATTTCATGGACAGCAAACAGGCTGACGATCACCGCCGACACCACATCAGCCACCGGTCCCGCGTATAAGATTCCATCGAGTCCAAAGCTTAAAGGCAGAATCAAAATCAGCGGAATCAGCAGAAGAAGCTGACGAAGCATCGACAAAATAGAAGCCTTGAGCGGCTGCCCCGTCGACTGGAAATAACTGGTGGTCACGGTCTGGAAGCCGGCCGTAAAGATTCCCAGCATGTATATTTTCAAACACTGAATGGCAAACCTGGTAAACTGTACATCCTGGGTTCCGAACAGACTTAAAATCGGCCCCGGGAAAAGCTGACAGGCTGCCCAGCCAATGACAGACACCACCGTAGCCGCGCAGACGGCCAGCAGATACGTCCGTCTCACACGCTTCAGCTGATTGGCGCCCCTGTTAAATCCCAGAATCGGCTGGGAACCGATACCGATGCCGATACAGACAGCCAGCAGAATCATGCTGATTTTATTGATAATTCCCATGGCACTGAGCGCCACATCGCCGCCAACTTCTGTCTGGTTACCATAATACACCAGAGAATTGTTCATGACAACCTGTAAAATCGTGGAGGCGATCTGAGTGATGCCGCTGGAAATTCCGAGCGGAAGAACCCGCAGGCAGATCTCCCTGTCAAACTTCAGACACGACCTGCGCAGCCGCATATTCTTTCCCTTTTTTACGAAATATACAATCAATACAACTGCAGAAATAATCTGTGATGTGATAGTGGCCACAGCCGCGCCACTGACTCCCCAGTGGAAAATAAAGATATAGATGGGATCCAGAATCGTATTTAAGGCCGCGCCCACAAGCAGCGCATACATGGAGAGGGCCGGACTTCCGTCAGTTCTCGACATGTTGCTTAACACGACCGCCATAATATTAAACGGCGTTCCAAGCAAAATGATGGAGGTATACTGTCTCGCATAATCCATGGTATTTTCCGTGGCGCCAAACAGCTTAAGCATCGGATCCATAAACAGGAACCCGACAATCATAATGACCGCGCTGGCCATCAGTGTCAGCAAAAATAAGGTTCCCAGCGTCCGCTCCGCCTCTTCCTCCCGCTTTTCGCCCAGCTTGATAGCAGCGTAGGCGCTTCCGCCCGCTCCTAACAGGGTGGACATGGCAAGTATAATCGTGACAATGGGAAATGCAATGGTGGTGGCCGCATTTCCAAGATAGCCGATTCCCTGGCCTATAAATATCTGGTCTACGATGTTATAAACCGCATTGACCAGCATGGAAATGATAGCCGGCAGCGCAAACTGCCCCAAAAGCTTTCCGACAGGGAGATATCCCAGCGGATTTCCCTTTTTCTCTACAGTGTTTTCTTTCATAAATGAATCATTCCTTTCCTTTGTGCCCGACAATGTGCCTGTGGGCGTTGCCTGCCATGCGTATCAGCATCGCCTCGGCCGCCTCCCGCTCTCCCTCGTCAAATCCGTCCAGCAGGAAATTGGTTAAGACAGCCACGCTTTCCAGCGTCTTCTCCACCACCTCTTCTGCTTTTTTTGTCGCAAAGATATGGCGGACCCGCTTGTCCTCCCCATCCGTTTCCAGACGGACATACGCCTCTTCCTCCAGCTTCTTTACGGCCCGGGTAGCCGTAGCCTTGTCATAGTACCCGCGGGATGCCAGTTCCTGTAAGCTGATTCCCGGATTCCGGTAAATCTGCAATAAAAAAAACTGTTGTCCACAGCCTATCTGATAAGATGCCAAATTATTTGAAAAATATATATTGCTCAATCTCTGGATAATCGAGATATATTTCCCGATCTCCCGGCGATTCTCCACTTTTTCCACCTCCAGCCGCTGATGCCGGCATGTTTTCCCTTAAGTTCTGTTTCATCTGGAATTCCCTGACCGGAATTTCAGAATCTGAGATATATGGTAGCACAAAATAGTTGCGTGCGCAACTATTTTGTGATCGTCATACGGATTAAACCAGGTCTGTTTTCTGATACCAAACAAAAATTTTCGCTTATGAATATATCTTGTTCTTTATACGCAAACAGGCTTCTATGTGCATAATCCAATGTCTTGAAAACGGCATTTGAATCAGTCCACGAATGTCTTTATTACACCAATAATCAATGAGCCAATCTGCTTCTTCATTGTCGCTTACTACATTCAACGATTTTAAGTAGCCTTTTCTTTCTTCTGGTATTTTTCTTTTCAATTCATCATAAGATAACTGTTTAAGCATTTTCTCAGTGCTTTCACGTACTTCAAAAATATAGGAATATAATTCTTCCAGATTAAGCTGTTTTGAAAAGTCTGCAATCTGCTGTTTCATGAGTTCATTTCCTGTTGTAATGACAGGTGAATTGATGCGTTCCTGATAATTGCGTGCAAAAAATACCTGTTCATCTTCAGTTATCACTGTATGCACAACTATATCTTCAATGCGGAAAATATGCCAAATAGAATA
>CAUEKH010000035.1 GCA_959018155.1 uncultured Hungatella sp. | reverse complement strand
CCACCGCGTTCCTCCCGTACCCCGACCATTTCCCCCTTCTTCCGTCCATCCTTGGAAAGTACTGGTTCGCCAAATATCCTTACCATTTCTCTTAATCCGTCTTTTTCACTCTCAGCCTTCTCCCCCCATCCCCTTCCCCTTCGCGCAATCGTCTCAGCCGCCTTCGTTCCCCCAACCTGGCCCGCATTCAACGCGCTTCCGCCCGGCCGGGTCACCCCATGGCTTCCGCAGACCTCCCCCACTGCAAAAAGCCCTTTCATATTCGTCTCCCAGTTCTTATCAACCGCCAGTCCCCCGTTATTATGCTGGACACAGACCGCCACCTCCAGCATCTCCCGCTCCAAATCAACACCGTGCTCCCGATAAAATTCCACTGCCGGCTGATTCATATGAGATAACCGTTCAATCGGCCGCCCAAAACAGGCTCCAGCCCGGCTCAGATACTCATAAGCCTCCTGCGAAAGCTTATTAAAGTTGATTTCCTGAAAATTTGAATTATTTCTATAATCCAGAAAAATTCTGCGATGTTTCAAAATCGACTCCTGATATACAATCAAATCAATCAGAGAAGAACCGCCAAATATTTTCTTCACATCAAATGGCCACTGATACCCCTTTAAGAAGATGGCAGAAAGCATTTCTTCATCCGTGTCAAAATACTCTCTTAAGAACTCTTTTTCATCTCCGCCCTCCTGGTCGGTAGACAGAAAGCGCGGCAGCGCCTGCATGTACGTCCCGCTGACATTCCATCTGGGATTCTTCGACGCCAGACCGAACTGCCACTCCGTCAAATTCTGTCCCTTCACTCCCGCCTCAAAAGCGATTCCGGAACTTCCACGCTGGGAAACCGGATAAACACTGTCCTGGTACATCCCTGCCGGGCCGCCCGTGGCATACACCAGATTTTCACACCAGACAAGAACAAAGGCAGCCTCATTTCCCCGTCTTCTGCTTTCATTCAAATCAAGGCATAAAATCCCCCGGACAGTTTCGGCTTCCACCAGTATCTTAACCACCAGAAGGCCATCAAGAACCGGCACTCCCAGCATCTTAGCCCTCTCCTGAAGCCGCTCCGTCATAATCCGCGACGTATACGGCCCCACGCTGGTAGCTCTCCGCCCCCTGTCATGGTCGGTTTTATACCCGATAAATTCCCCATACTCATTGTGTGGAAATGGAACTCCCAGTTCTACCAGATGATAGAAACAGCGGGCAGAAAGGGCGGCTTCCGCCAGCGCGTTATCCCCGTCCACGCACTGTCCCTGAAACAAATCCTCCGCAAGCTGTAAAACAGAATCCTGGTCGCCGCCTGCCAGCGAAAGCTTGTAATACGTCTGCTTGTCCGACCCGGTATTTCTGGAGGTCCCGGAATTTATCGCTTCCGTCACCATCGCCACCGAGTCCACTCCAAATTCCCTCAACCGCACCGCCGCATTAAAACCGGCCGCGCCGCTGCCCACAACCACGGTGTAATACCATTTTTCCTCAATCGTATAAGCTACCATTTTCCTCCTCATCATGTTGGGCGCTGACTACAGCCTCTTAATATGAAATCCGCCATCGACATCAACGTAATTTCCCGTCGTATAGAGCACCTGATCCGAGCAGAAGAGACTCACCATATCCGCTACATCCTGAGGCGTCCCCCATCTGGCTATGGGAAATAAATTCTCCCGAATCAGCCGGTCATATTTTTCCTTCACCGCGCTGGTCATATCCGTGGAAATGACTCCCGGCCTGATCTCATGGACGAGAATCCCATACTCCGCCAGCCGGTCCGCATACAGCTTCGTGACCATGGACACCGCCGCCTTGGAAATACAGTACTCCCCGCGGGACGTCGAAGAGACATCCGCCGAACAGGAACCGATGTTGATAATCGTTCCCCGCTTCTTCCCTGTAAGTTCCTGGTCGATCATCACGCGCGCCACCAGCTGAGTCAGAAACACCGTCCCTTTTGTATTGATACTCATGACGCGGTCGTAACTCTCCTCCGTCATTTCCAGAATATCTCTCCGCTCTAACGGCGCCACGCCCGCATTATTCACGAGAACGTCGATCCTCCCAAACCTTTCTACCGTCTCGTCCACCAGCCTTTTTCTGTCCTCTGCGCAGTCAACGCTTCCTTTTACGTAATGGTACTCGATCCCCAGTTCTGAAAGTTCCTTCCACGCCGCCTCATACCGCTCCTTCTCCCCTGTGGCCAGAATCGAGACGCAGTACCCGTCCCATCCAAGCTGTCTTGCGATTGCAAAACCAATTCCCCGGCTCCCTCCGGTTACAATTGCCGTCTTTCTCACTGTTTTCCCTCCGCAGCTTTTAAATCTTCCTGATACTCCCTGTAGTACGGTAAATAGACGCCTGCATTTCTCACCACACAGCCCGTCGGCTTCCCGGCGCGGATCAAATCGCCGCATTTCCCGCAGGCCACGCACGATTTCTTCGCATCCATTCTGCCCTGATGAATCACCTGATTGGGGAATTCCGGATTGGCAAATGAAAGCCGGCCAAACAGCATATTATCACACAGTCCCTCTTCTATGGCCCCGGCTGCGTAGAGGTCCGCATACTCCCTCAAATACGACGGCCCCGAGGCAGAAATCATTGCGGTCGGAACCGCCCGCTTCACCTCACCGATTCCGCCAATCAGTCTCGCAAGCCCTTCCAGCGGATGCTCCTTCGGAATATATTTTCCCCCGTCAAACGGACGCGTCACATGGGTGCTCACATACGGATTTCCCATGGTTAAATTGATCATGGAGAGGCCGTATTTTTCATGTAAAATCTTAATCAGTTCAATCGGTTCCGTCAAATCCGGGACATTTCTTCCATCTTTTGCCACGCCAAATCCCCACGGGTACGCAAACCCATCGTAAATCCCGATTCTGGCCGTCACATCAAATGAGCCGCTTTCCCAGACCTTCGCCGCCTCAATGGCCTCCCGCAGAAGTCTCGTCCTGTTCTCAAAACTGCCGCCGAATTCACCCGGACGGTTATAGGCCGAGGTCAGTTCCGCCAGCAGATAACCGTGACACGATTTAATATCCACCGCGTCAAATCCTGCTGCCTTCGCAAGCCTGGACGCCTCGCCGAATTTTTCCACAAGCCCTTTTAAATAATCGTCTGTCACGATGCAGGAGTCGTCAGCCTTTCTCAGCTTCTCATACTCCGGATGGCGGTAGGCGATAAGCGGCGCCGGCTTCCCGCCCGGATTCGAGTATCTTCCGCTGTGGTTGGCCTGCATGACGAGGTACGGTTCAAAACCATTGGCTTTGCGTCCCGCCTCCCGGATTGCCTCTGTAAATCTCTGATACGCCTCCACATTATCCGCGGTAATCATCAGCTGATGAGCCCCCGAACGCCCTTCCGGCACAATCGAAATAGCCTCAAACCAGATAACCGCGCTTCCCCCGGCCGCTTCCCTCACATACCGCGCCGTTGTAAGTTCAGACGGCGACCCATCCGGCAGGGAATCCGAACCTTCCATGGGCGCAATCCCCATGCGGTTTTTAAGCGTCACCTTCGGCAGGTCATACGGCAATTTCAAAATCTCCGTGTTCTCCGCCAATGGAATATGTACTCCCAGCTCATTTGCCCTCTTTCTGATCTCTTCCACACTCTTATAATGAAATTTCTCATGTACGGACATGGAACGTATCTCCTCCTATCTCCATCTTCTCCCCGGCCTTTACACAGAAAATCCCGCTCTCCGTCTCGAAATACAGATCGGTGGCCGTCGGATTATATACCAGACTCCTGTCCATATTAAACTGAAGCGCCTGATAAGCCTCTGTATAATCATGGATCTCAATATTGGTGGCATACCAGATATCATCTCGATTTCCCGTATACGCGGCAAACTTTTCTATCACATCCCAGTTGTTATCCGCCTCGAATTCATAGCTGTGTCCCCATAAATAGAACAGCCACGGTTTATAGTCGTACCTTAAGGATCCATTTACAAACTTTTCAGCCAGCGCCATAAGTCCCTCATAATTATGATGACAGGTTGCTTCCAGTCTCAACCAGTCCGTTGGCATCTTAAATGTCAGCGAGGAAATCACCGTCCTGGCGTATACAATTCCCGCCTGCTTAAGAATCTCCACCACCTCGTCACTGTACGTCCCAAACGGATACGCCATGCCCCTCACAATGGTATGGAACTGCCTTTCCAAGTTCTCCCTGTCCTTCACCACTTCCGCCACACAGAGGTTCGAAGGAAGCTGTTCCAGAAACGGATGGGTCAGGCCATGGACAGCCACCTCCATACCGCTGTTCCCGTACGTCTCCGTCACCGCCTTCTCCGTCATTCTGCGGTGGACCGTGCCCTCAGGATAGACCGTCCCTTCCTTCGCATAAAGCCCGCTGTTTAAATTAAATGTTCCTTTCAGCCCATTGGCCTTCATAATATCAATCAACCGGATATCCTGCTCCACACCATCGTCATAACTGAGTGTCAGCGCTTTCTTTTTCCCGCCAGGGAATCTCATTGCTACTCCTGCCATTTTATTTCCTCCTTATAGATAAAACCATCACAATGCGGCCTGCTTATCAACAATTTCCCGCATCTTTCCTGGCTTTTTCCACAATCGCCACCAGATTTTCCACCGACTTTTCCGCCGCATCGAACTGTTCCTTCTGTTCCTTCGTCTTATTGCGGCCATCCGCTCCGCCGTTCACCCGATCCCACACAGAATCCTCCGGAACAAACTCTGCACTCTGAGCCCGTTCTCTCACATTTCCAAACCGTTTTTCATCAATCGCCTTCAGGCCATCTGCAATCACCCCGGCAAACAGATAGGCGCCGTATTCATTCGTATGGGTTGCATCCGCCGGATGGAAATAGTCCCTGCTCTTCACTTTTCCATTCTTTAAATAGAAATTTACAGAAAATTCATGCAAATTAATCACCGGCGTATCCGTCTCGCGTCCAATCCGCTTCACTGCCTCAGTATGTTCCCATAAAAGGTCGTTATAACTTCCGTCTTCCTTCCACGTGTTTCTGCCAAGCGGCGTCACAAGAACAGGAATTCCGCCCTTCTGTCTGATCTCCTCTAAAAATCGAAGAAGATTATCCCGATACCCCGTCTCCGCCTGCAGATGTGGCAGCTTCTGGTCATTGTGTCCGAACTGGAACAGACAGTAATCCCCCGGTCTGATGGCGCGCTCGACAATGTCAAAATGGCCTTCGTTCCGAAATGTCTCCGTAGAAAGCCCACAGTGCGCCTGATTATCCACAGCAGCGCATTGCCCGACGTAAAAGGTAAGCGCCTGTCCCCAGGAAGAGTAGCACGTTCCGGGATTATAAGGGATCTCGCACGACTGATCCGTCACCGTAGAATCACCGGCCAGGAATACCACCGGAACTTCTGACAATCCCGATTTCTGTCCCGACGCACAGCTTCCGTTTTCCCCGTCAGCACACTTCCTTTCCGGACCAGATTCCTTTCCGGATTCTCTCACCTTCTCCACCCGCAGTTCCAGGATTTCCAGTTTCTCCATGCTTTCGCAAGCCGCGGTAAAACAGACCTTCTCAATCTCCATAACCGCATCGTAATATCGCGGGATTATCTCACAGATGTGAGTATAACAGTTCCCCTCCGCAGTTTCTCCGGCCTTCAATCCGCCCAAAAAGCAGAGATTCTTTCTCCCCGCAAACAGATAGAGGCATTCCACATCCTCTCTGGCTCTGACCTTCCAGAATATCTGATAAATCCCGGCTCCCCGGGCCTCCTCGTAAAATCCCTTTACCTCCAGTCCGTCAGCCAGCACTTCCAGCCTTTTATCAAAATTATCGGCAAGCTCCGGAATATAGCCAGCCTCATCTCGGTTAATCTCTCTAAACATGATCGGTCCCTCTCTTCTGACTTTTTATAATCACATCAATATGATAAATCATCACATCGTTTAAATCAATACCATTCCTGTCCGATCGGCCGAATCGCGGATGCGTAAAACCTTATTTATCAGAGAGACAAAAAAGACGGGAAAACCTTAAAATGGGTTTCCCGCCACATAATTTTCATTCTGTTTTACAGTTTCTTCAATCCGGCTAACTCCATTTCCCTTCCAGATATCTCCCCATCTCCCCCAGCGATTCAAACACCGCATCCGGCTGCACGTCAGACGTCCCCAGATCCGACAATTTTGTCTCGCCGGTCAGCACGAGGAAGCCTTTTCCGCCGTGGTTGACACCGGTGGCAATATCCGTATAGAGCCTGTCCCCCACAAAACCGGTCCGTTCAATGGGGACACCGGTGCTGTCCATAACCATTTCCGCCGTTTCCTTATATGGCTTTCCAAAGTATCTTGGCTTCTTCCCCGTTGACAGCGCCATCGCCGCGCAGATTGCCCCGCAGTCCGGGAGAAATCCCCCTTCAATCGGGCAGTTGATATCGGGATGAGTTGCCATAAAAGAAGCGCCTTCCCGGATCAGACGGCAGCCCTTATCCAGCTTCTCATAAGTCAGTGTCATGTCAAAGGCCGCCATCACAATATCCGCCTGATCCTTTGACAGATGAATTCCGGCTTTTTCAAACTGCTTTTCCAGTTCAGGCGTCCCCATCAGGTAGACGAGCTGGTCCGGAAAATAGTTCTTTAAATATCGGATTGTCACATCGCCAGCTGTCATTAACTGTTCCCTGGTGATGTCACAGCCCATGCGATGCAGCTTCTCTATGTATTCCTCCGGCGCTCTCGACGTATTATTCGTAAAAAAGAGAAA
This sequence comes from uncultured Hungatella sp., assembly GCA_959018155.1. Taxonomy (GTDB): domain Bacteria; phylum Bacillota; class Clostridia; order Lachnospirales; family Lachnospiraceae; genus Hungatella. Next base: position 6,194 of record CAUEKH010000035.1, on the reverse strand, counting down.
CCGCTTTCCCCTGTTTTCAACCGCTTTCAGAAAATCAAGCGCGCCGTCAATCAGCCTTTCCCCGCAGTAGAATGTCCCATCCATATCAATCACAAATAATTCCGTCTCATCAAGAAGCTGTTTTTTCTCCCTGTCCATCTCACGGCCCTTCTGTTCACAGCCATTTCTTTTATCTTTATCTATCTCACACTTTTCCATATCGTTTCTTCTTCTCCGAAATTTTCCAGACTCTCCCTGTCATTTTCATAGTCTTCCAAAGATGCCTCATTATATTCCAGTACCATACTGGCATTGGGGGTATCCCTCCTTACCCCTTCCATAAAAGCGCGCCAGTCGATATTTCCCTTTCCGATTCTCAAATGGCTGTCCGCCGCCCCGAAATTATCATGTATGTGATAACCGGCCAGCTGTTCCTTCAGATCGCTCTGAAGCTTCCTCACATCATAACCGCTCATATTTCCATGTCCGGTATCATAGAGCGCTCGAAGTTCAGGATTCTGCCGGAACAGTCCGGTAAACCGTTCCTGATCGAAAAGACCATTTCCACCGGGACAGGGAACATTCTCTATGACGAGGCCGATACCATTTTTCCTGCAGATCTCAGAAAAACGGTTGATCCGGTCGATACATCTGCCCCTCAGCCAGTCCTTTTCATAGCGGCCGACTTCCCGGCAGCCCCCGCTGTCGGTGTGGACAACGTAATGGCTGCCATGAAACCGGTGATAGAGATCAAATGGCGCCGATAAATAATCGAACAGCTTTTCATCCGGTATCTCACTGTCCATACTGTAAAAATCAAATGGCGAATGGATACTGAACCCTCTTCTCTCCCCCTGAAAACAGCGTTCCAGCAGTTCCAGCCAATACTGTTCCGACGCCCAGCCATAAAAGACCTCAATTCCAAAATTCTCCGTCAGCAAAGCCATATTCTTTCCTGTCAGACACGTAAACCCCAAAGAACTGACCGTAAACTCCATATTTCCCTCCATACTCAAAATAGCTGATCCGCCACCTCTTCCAGCATCCCCAGATCCCACAGAAGTCTTGTAGAGATATACTTGTCCCGGATATCCTTTGTCGCAAGGAACGCATTTTTCACATCTTCCGGAGAAAGCCCCAGTTCCTCCGGGCTGACCGGCGCTCCAACAGACGCCAGCCGTTCCTTAAGCCACTCTTCATCCGGCAATTCATCCTTAATAATCTGCCTGATCTCATCCCATTTTGAGATAATGACTTCCAGACGCTCTCGATGTAATTCCCTGTCGTATTTTCTTTCCTCTTTCTCACGCCTGATGATGGTATCCGCGGCAGTGCCAAAGATCCGCCGGACAAATTCCTTCCACTCTTCTATCTTAAAATGTTCCACATATTTTAACGCTTTCTCCCGATCCGGCTCTATCATGGCGATCCGCTTCCACACAGGAATTGTCAGGAGAGTCCCCACCCCTACCTGAATCCCGTGCAGCCTGCACCGCTTCTGCTGCTGGAGGGCTCTCATTTCCCAGATATGGGAAAAATAGTGCTCCGTCCCGGAGGCCGGCCTGGAAATGCCCGCAAAGCTCATGGCAATTCCCGAAAGAACCAGCCCGTACGCCGCATCGCCCGCTGCCTTCTCATCCCGCTTAGCCAGCCCACCTGAAGTTTCCATACAGGTGCGCAGCGATTTTCTTACCAGTTCGGCAATCTCCTCACAGTAGTATTCCCCGGTGATCAGATGGGAAATCTTCCACTCACAGATGCTCACATATTTCGCTGCCATATCCCCGATGCCTGCCTGAAGCATTTCCAGGGGCGCCTGAGAGAGAATCCCGGTATCTAAAAGAATCCCATCCGGACATTTAGACGGCAGAGAGACTTTTACCCCGTCCCGCAGCATAGAAGAGGTGTTGGAAGCATAACCATCCATGGAAGGCGCCGTTGCCACAATCATATAGGGCAGTCCCGTCATACTGGCCACAATTTTACAGATATCATTGATTGTCCCGGATCCGACTGCCACAATCCCATCCCACCGGCTGTCAAAATGCAGCACCACGGATCCCACCCAGAACTCATCCGGCTCCGGATGTTCTACATCCAGCACAAAAATATCAGCCCTGATTCCGGCATCCTCAAGAATTTTGCAGACCCGGTTCCCTGTCTCCTGCGTATTCTTATCAGCAATCACTACCGGGGACTTCATATTCCGTTCCTTTGCCATGAGCGCCGTTTTCCATAAGATATCCCTGCCTGATTCCACCTGCCTTACCGGTGACTGATGGACCCTTTTGCAGGAACAGGCCACTCCCTCCTCCCGCAGCAGTGTATTCAGCGGCAGTGAAGCCAACCCATTACCATCCATTTTTGTCTACCCCTTTCTCGTAAAACCTCATGAGATCCTTTCCATTTCACTCCGAATCAAGTTTCTAAGACGGCTGACATGATCGGCAAAGGACCCTTCCGGCCGGTAGATACTGCTGCTTCCCCCGACAAAAATATCAGCCCCGGCCCGAGCCATCGCCGGCGCGTTTTCAAAACTCACATTTCCGTCCACCTCAATTAAAATGTCTCTCCTGTTGATGGACTTTAAATGCGCTTTCAGATCGGAAATCTTCTCTAATGCGGCCGGAATCATTTTCTGTCCTGAAAATCCCGGATTCACCGTCATGATCAGCACCATATCAATGTCATCATAGAGATAATCGAGATAGCAGAGCGGCGTGGCCGGATTTAAGGCTACGCACACCTTCGCGCCCCGGCTTCTGATCTTTTCCGCTATTTTCTGGATATTTCTGGCGGCCTCCACATGGACGCTCACCACATCCTGCGGACAGAGTTCAAAATAGTCCAGTTTCTCTTCCGGTTTCTCCACCATCAAATGGATATCCAGCGGTATTTTCGTATCCTGATGCAGCCTGCGCACCATATCCGTTCCCATCGTGTAATTGGGAGCAAATACGCCATCCATGATATCCACGTGGATATAATCACAGCCGCTTCTCTCCAGTTCCCGCAAATGCAGTTCCAGATTCATAATATCCGCACACATAATTGATGCTGAAATCATGGGGTTCATATCTGTTGATTCCCTCCATTCACTCCACTGTGGCTTACACAATACTCACGTGTTTGCCTTCAATGGTGACTGCCCTCAATGGTATCCGCCCTCAATGACCACAGGGCTGCTTTTCATTTCTGTAAGCAGTCCCGCAGCAATATTATATTCTTTACTGGAGATCAGCCAGGATATCTTCGGCTTCTTCTTTTAATATCTTCATCTGCTCATCCACGTCTTCGAAGTCATAGAAACATGCTTCCATCATCGCGGATACGTTATTGGCGATATCTCCATTGTTCGGCTGCATTACCATATGGTCATTGTTACCGTATTCAAGCTGATTGTAAGCGACCTCACAGTTCGGATTTGATGCCCATTTTTCTTTAATTGCAGGCATCTGGCTGATCGACTGAGAACATGGAAGATAACCGGTCTCAGCTGCAAATGTCGCTACACCACCGTTATCAGTATATAACCAGTGAAGGAATTCCCAGGCTGCGTCTTTATTTTTGGAACTGGCCAGCATGGTCAGCGTATTACCACCACTTGGCACTGCATTTACTTTTAATTTGGGAACGTACTGTACAGAGTATTTAAACTCTGCGTTGGAGTCAATATTTCCCAGCTGGGCAATGGAGGATACGTAGAATGCGCTCTTTCCCTCTAAGAACATACCGCGGCAGGTAGAATCTGAATCAGATACCGGTCCGAAATACATCACCTTATCTTTACACATATCCTGAACCTTCTGAATTGCCTCAATACCGGTTCCGTCATCTACACACGCTAACTTCAATCCGTCTTCACTGAACACCTTCGTATCGTTCTGTGCAACAAACATCCAGAAATACCACGGATCGTGAGGAATTGTAAATCCGTATTCAACTGTGCCGTCAGCAATCATTTTTTTCGCGATATCAGATAATTCATCCCATGTCACAGGAACAGAAGCGCCTGCCTTCTCCATCAAATCCATGTTGCAGTACAGAACTGGTGTGGAACATCCCATTGGAAATGCTACCAGGCTATCTGTTTTTGTCGGGTCGAGACTCATTCCGGTGATGAAGGTCGGGTTAAAGTCTGAAAATTCCATCCCTGATTTTTCCATGTAAGGAACCAGATTCTCTAAAACGCCCTCTTCCTTCGCCAGAATCGACACCTGACCGGAACCGGTCTGTAAGATATCCGGTCCATTTCCCGCCGCAATCGCATTCTGAGCCTTGGCAATCGCAGAGTAATAATCACCCTGGTACTCAGCAGTAACTTTGATCTTGTCCTGGGAGGCATTGTAATTATCTACGATTGACTGTAAAAGTTCTCCATTCTTACCGCCCATGGAATGCCAGAATGACACCTGCTGCTGATCCCCGCTGGCCGCCTCAGTCTCTTCCTTCTTCGTCTCCTCAGCCTGAGTCTCAGCCTTCGTTGTCGTCTCTTCCTTCTTTGTCTCAGGTGCTGCTGTTGTGGCCGCTGTTCCCCCGCCTCCACACGCAGTCAGGCCTGCTGCCAGAACTCCCGCCATGGCGAGTGCTGCTGTTTTCTTTAATCCTTTTTTCATGTTGTAATCCTCCTTTTTATTTTATGCCTGAATAGGCAAATGATTTAATGATAGACTTGGAACACAGTACATACACAATTAAAATCGGGAATACCAGAATTAAGTTACCTGCCATGATGATATTCCAGTTTGTAACACCTTCCGTATTCTTAAGCATCGCGATTCCGATTGTCAGAGGCCGCACCTCTGTCGTCTGGGTCATAACTAACGGCCAGAAGTAATCGTTCCAGTGGCTGACGAAGCTGAACAGTACAATCGTACTCATCGCCGGCTTTGCCATGGGAAGCATTAACTTATAGACAATTTTTAATGCGCCTGCATTATCAAGCTTTGCCGCCTCTATCAGTTCATCCGGAACCTGCATGAAATACTGTCTCAGCAAAAAGATACCGAACGCATTCGTCATGAATGGAAGAATCTGCGGAAGCAGAGTATTCATGAATCCCCAGTCTGACATCATCTGATAGATGGGAAGGAATGTAATCTGTCCCGGTGTCATGAAAGCAATCAGCACCAGCCCGAACATCAGCTTCTTTCCCTTAAATTCATATTTGGCAAAAGCATACGCAGCCGGAACCATAATCACCATCTGAAGCACAATTGCCGATATAATGATGGTAAGGGAGTTGCGTAAGTATAACAGGAACGGCCCCTTGTGCCATGCCGATACGAAGTTGACCCACTGCGGAACCGCCGGAAACAGTGTGAGCGGAGAAGAGCTGATTTCCGCCTCTGTCTGCAAAGCCACTGAAATCATCCAGAAAAACGGGAATACAAAAATCACAACCAGCACTGCTTTTAAGACAATTCCTATAGCTGACCATATCTTCTGGTTCAATTGATACATTTTTCTCCCCCCTTACTGATAATGTACTTTCTTGGACAGGCTTACAAAGTAAAGAACGGTCATAATTCCAACCAGAATCAGAAGCACCACTCCGCCTGCTGCAGCACGCCCTACGTTAAAGTCCATAAATACCTTGTTGTAAATGTAATAAACCAGTGAAGTCGTGGCATTGTTCGGACCGCCTGCCGTCATAACACGGATTGTTTCAAATACCTTGAAGTTGCCAATCGTCATAACGATTAAAACGAAGAAAATCTGCGGCGAGATTAATGGCAGGGTTATCTTGAAAAACGTCCTGCATTTTCCCGCATTGTCCAAATCCGCCGCCTCATAAATGCTCTGAGGAATACTCTGAAGAGCGGCAATTAAAATCAACGTGTAATACCCGATACTCTTCCATGCCGATGTGAAGATTACCGATGCCAGCGCAGTATCCGAACTTCTTAAAAACTGGCTGGGCGGCAGTCCCACTCCCTTTAAAACCGCGTTAAATACACCGAAATCCGGATCCATCATCTGCTGGAAGATTAAGCCAATGGATACCATGGAAATGATGTGCGGCAGGAATGCAGCCGCCTGCGTGAAGGAGTTCATCTTTGTGCTTTTCGATCCCAGCCACACTGCAAATAACAGGGAAAATCCCATTACTATCAGAATCATAAACAGAGAGTAGTATCCCGTGTTAATCAGAGCCTTCTGGAATTCCGATGTCTTAAATATCTTCTCATAATTTTCCAGTCCCACAAATTTCG
>CAUEKH010000034.1 GCA_959018155.1 uncultured Hungatella sp. | reverse complement strand
ATCACAGAACATGTTTTTAAAACCCACCACCGCAATCACTGGCCTAGGCCTGTCTGCAATCTGTCTTGCACGCATCACCAAAAGCGCCATTTCCTGCGCTGTCAGTACAATCTCCACTACCGGAATGTCTGTATACTGTTTAATAAAAGAGGCCTGCAGTCCTCTCGCAATAATAATTGACGCACCGTCCGCAATCGAACGCCGCGCCTCCATTACCGCATTCTCAGTCCTGATGACCCGCATTTCCTGAATAGAAAACTTTTTATCCTGTAAAATATTATGCGCCTGATGAAGCATTTCCTCTCTTGGAACCAGAAGCGCGATCTTACTCATATTAGCATCCTTCCCTTTCTGCAACCACTATATCACAAAAACCGGGATGCTTCCAGCCCTCCAGCCCTCTAATTCATCATCATAACAATCCCAGCCACCAAAAGCACTGTCACCAGCAGGATGGCCTTCCATATCATACTCCCTGCTTTCTCCCTCATTTCTTCTTCCCCTTCTGCTTCTCCGCATACCGTTTCAGCATTCTTTTCTCAAAATCTTTTCCAGCCAGCCGAACGCCCATGTCAATCCAGAGCCGCAAATCCTCAGGCGCCAGTTCCGCGGCTATTTCCTTCAGTTCCACATCGTAAAACGGATAATCATTGTACTCCTCTGTCCGATCCAGTAAATAGTCCGTCGTCACTCCAAAATAGCTGGCGATGCTGTCCAGCAGTCTGGAAGAAATATCCAGCTGCGACTGGCTTTCTATCTTACTGATATTCTGCTGGGAACTGCCTACGATATCAGCCAGATATGCCTGCGTCTTCTGATTCTTCTCTCTCAATTCCTTTATTTTCTTTCCACCCACTGCTGTCACCGCCCTTCTTTTTTAAGAGTAATAAAATAGCGGCCGCGAAATACAACTATATGATGTGAAGTTCACAACTATAATATGTATCGTTCATGATTCTTCAGAAAAAAGTAATGTGAATTTTATCCTCCCCGTTGTATAATAATGGAAAAGGAGGTATGGACCATGCAGAATATCTTAGTTTGCGACGATGATAAACAGATTGTAGAAGCCATTGATATATATTTAACCGGAGAAGGGTTCCATGTCATCAAGGCGTATGACGGGTTTGAAGCTCTGGATCTCATGGAAAGCAATCAGGTTGATTTAATGATTGTAGATGTGATGATGCCGGGTCTCGACGGAATCCGCACAACTTTAAAGGTAAGGGAGACCAGCAGTATTCCCATTATTATTTTATCTGCGAAATCTGAGGACACAGATAAGATACTGGGCCTTAATATCGGCGCTGATGATTATATCACCAAGCCGTTTAATCCTTTAGAGCTGGTGGCCCGCGTCAAATCACAGCTTCGCCGTTACACCCAGCTTGGCAACATGAACCAGCAGACCGCAGGCCAGATTTACAAATGCGGAGGACTGGCTATTAATGACGACAACAAAGAGGTCACCGTTGACGGGGAACTGATTAAACTGACTCCAATTGAGTATAATATTCTTCTGCTGCTGGTAAAAAATGCAGGCAAAGTATTTTCCATTGATGAAATTTATGAGCAGATCTGGAATGAGGAAGCCATCGGCGCCGACAATACTGTGGCCGTACATATCCGCCACATCCGTGAAAAGATCGAGATCAACCCGCGGGAACCCCGCTATTTGAAAGTAGTCTGGGGCGTCGGTTATAAGATTGAAAAACAGTAGGAGTTTATATGAAGAGAAAAAAAGAACGGGCAGTCCTTTTACACATCCTTTTCGCCCTTCTCGTTGTATTTGGAATTACCATCATGTACAACAACCCTCATTACGGGTCCGGGCTTAGCTGGCTGGCAAATGAGACGTACGAGGACACCCCTGAATTCGTCCGGCAGTTCCGAAATGATATCGACGGGCTGTTCACCTACATGAAGTATAAGGACGTATTTGAGAAAAACGGAAAACTTGCTTATGAAAATCCGGTTGTCAAACTCAGCGCGCGCCCCGGTGAAAGTGAAGCCGTTTACACTCTCGATGATATGATACGAAAAGCCAAATCGTACGGCTTCTATTTAAATGAGAACTTTAAAGTCACCGGCGGTTCTCCAGTTCCAGATGAGGAACTGGAAGAAGTCAAGGTCGAATGGCGCGCCTACGATGCGGACCACCAGGACAAGGAGCCGGGAGAATCCTTTACCACCATGGATGAACTGGCCAGGGAAGTCCTGAGCCATGTGGGGAATTACTATTCCTTCTATTATAAATACATCCAGAACCAGAGCAATTTAAAATTCATCGTCTCTTTTACAGGTTCTGACTCTGAGTCGAAAATCTGCAGCAATACGGTAGTCAGCAATCCGGACGAACTGAAGACGTATGGCCGCTACATCTATGCCACCGGCGAGGCGCTCTATATTGATACGAACCTGGATTCCTCCTCAAAACAGGTCAGCACGCTTTTAAAAAATATCTCGCCGCAGCTGGAACTTCTCAATCCGTTCAATACCGGTAAATATTTCATGATCATTGCTGTGAACACGGATTATCCGGCGATGGATGTCTACGCCAAAGCGGCCGCAGAATACGACCATATGAGAATCGTGTTTATCACCGGTCTCATTTGCCTGATTATCGGGATTCTGGGCTGCGCAGCCAGCCTTTACTATATGATCTGCCTTTCCGGTCACGGACAGTCCGCCAACGGCGCGATCACGCTGGGGCGGATTGACAGAATTTCAGCAGAAAGCTGTGTGCTGCTGTTCGCGGCGTCTGCCGTATGCGCCCTGTTTGTGGGAGAGCGCATCGGCTACAAGATCGTCCATCTGCTGCTCTCTGAAGAGCACTGGTATTACGGGGAACTGGTCATCCGGGTTCTGATTTTCTATGCCATCGGAATGACCGCCTGTTTCAGTCTTATTCGGCGGTATAAAGTAGGAACGCTATGGTCGGGCAGCCTGATAAAACGCATTTTAAGAAATATCAAACTGTATATCCGAGATCATCGTTTTACTACCCGCCTGGCTGTCACTTACGCATGTTTTATCTTTTTTAATTTTATCCTTATTATGGTTTCCGTCTATCTGTTTTTCCTTTATCAAACAGTGGAATCCAGGGTATTGATCGGAATTTTAGCTGTTTTCCTTCTCTGCATGGATTTATGGGTATTCCATCAGCTGTATCACAACGCATGGGAGGTGGATCAGATCAACGAGGCCCTCTTAAAAATATCGAAGGGGGATACTTCCTACAAAGTGGAGACAGAGGAATTCGGAGGGAAAGAGAAGATTCTGGCTGAACATATCAACCACATCAGTCACGGTCTGGAGACAGCCCTTCAGGAGAAGGTCCGCAGTGAGCGGCTGAAGGCAGACTTAATTACCAACGTCTCCCACGATATCAAGACTCCGCTTACCTCCATTATCAATTACGTGGATTTAATCAAGAGGGAACATATCCAGGATCCGAAGATCCAGGGGTATTTAGAGGTGCTGGAACAGAAATCACAGCGTCTTAAGACGTTGACGGAGGATCTGGTGGAAGCCTCGAAAGCCAGTTCCGGCAATCTGAAACTGGAAATGGCCCCCATCGACTTCGTGGAACTGATCTGGCAGACGAACGGGGAGTTCGAGGAGAAATTCGCAGTACGCCACCTGGAACTGGTGTCCACGCTTCCTGAGGAAGCCATTGTAATCCAGGCGGACGGACGCCATTTATGGCGGGTTCTTGAAAATCTCTACAATAATACCTTTAAATATGCCATGGAACGGAGCCGGGTCTATGTAGAGGTGGCAAAGATAAATAACCGGGCCGTATTTACCATCAAAAATGTGTCGGAAAATCCTTTAAACATCCGCGCTGATGAACTGACAGAGCGATTCGTCCGCGGGGACGTGGCCAGAACCACGGAAGGCAGCGGACTGGGGCTTTCCATCGCCAGAAGTCTGACAGAACTTCAGGGCGGGGAGTTTACCATTTATATTGATGGTGACTTATTTAAAGTGGAAGTTTCATTTCCTGTATGATTTCCTCCCTGTTCAATTTATTGAGGGGCGTGAATGTAAGAAATCCGGCAGTTGCCTGTAAGAAAGACAAAAAGTGCCATGAAAATCATTTTCCAGCGATTTTCATGGCACTTTCTATTCTTTCCTAAGCACTCTTCTTAATCAAACGAACCGTACTCCATTTCCCACTCAGATACCGGCTGAAGGAGATCAGATAGTTTGCCGCCCAGCCTATCGGAACCGCATACCAGACCGCCTCAACACCGATAACCGGGGCGAAAACAGCCGCCACGGCTACACGGATAGTTAGATTGACGAGATTGGCAATGGTAAATGCCACCACGTCTCCCGCGCCTCTCAAAAGCCCGTCTGTGGTTGCCTTCAGTCCAATAAAGGCGAAGAAAAATGAGATAAACCGCACATACGCCATCCCCGTCTGAAACGCGTCCGCGTCACTCCCCTCATTTAAGAAACACCGGATAAAGAATCCGCCCCAGGTCTCCATAATCAGACAGATAATGACTGCAAAGACACCGATCATCACGTAGCAGCAGCGATACCCTTTCCTGACCCGTTCCGTCTGTCCGGCGCCAATATTCTGCGCGGTAAAGGTGGACATGGCGTTTCCAATCGCCAGCATGGGAACGATACAGAGCGATTCTATTCTCGTACCTGCCGCAAAACCAGCCATGACTGCGGATCCAAATACATTGACTACTGACTGCACCATCAGCATTCCAATGTGGACGATGGACTGCTGAAGGGTGGATGGAATCGCCACCCGCATCATATTATAGACCATTTTCATATCATACAGCTTCCTGTCCCCTTCCGCGTCATAGGCCCTTAACCGCCGCATCAGAATCAGGAAGGAAATAACTGCCGACAGTCCCTGGGCAATCAGCGTCGCAACCGCGACTCCGGCAACTCCTTTATGAAATCCCACCACAAACAGCAGATCGAGAACAATGTTAAGCAGCGAGGAAAATATCAGTAAGTAAAGCGGAGTCTTAGAGTCCCCCAGAGACTGGAAAACAGCCGCCTGCACATTATACATAAACAGAAACGGCAGACCGACAAAGTAAATGCTCAAATAAACGGCGGCGTCTGCAAATACATTATCCGGAGTGTTCATCCACAGAAGAATCTGTTCATTGAGCAGAAAACCCACAACTCCGAGAACCACACTCAATGACAGGAAATTAATCAGCGTGGTGGAAACCGCGGTCTTCATATTGCGAAGCTGGCCCGCGCCCAAAAACTGGGAAACGACCACGGAACTGCCAATCCCGCCTCCAATGGCGATGGCGATAAATACATTAGTGATGGAATAGGAGGCGCCGACCGAAGCCAGTGCCTCCTCTCCCACGAATCGGCCTACGACCACCGAGTCCATAATATTGTAAAACTGCTGAAACAAATTACCGAGAATCATCGGCAGGGAAAAGAGGAGAAGCGCCCTGCCAGGTGAATCGGTTACCATATTAACTGCTTTTCTTTCTGTTTTCATACCCATTATTCTTTACCAATCATAACCCATTATACGCCAGCCGCAGATGAAAGTGTTTCTCCACCAGGAGCTGAAGGCTCTCTCCACGACACGGCCATTGCTGGAGGAGGCATCAATAACCGTTCCCCCGCCGGACACGATTCCCACGTGACCGCTTACCACGATGATATCGCTGGCCTGCAGGCTGTTGAAGTTCGATATCTTCGTGTATTTTCCCACACTCCGCCAACCGGCTGAAGTGAGATAACTCTGACGGACACCTGCCTGATTTAAGCACCAGTATACGAAGCCGGAACAGTCAAAGGCATTGGGGCCTTTGGCGCCGTACACATACGGTTTGCCAAGCTTTGATCTTGCAATCGAAAGCAAACCGCTGACGCCGGATCCGCCCTTCACAGTCCCGCCCTTGGAACCGCCGCCAGAAGAACTTCCGCCGGAGTTTGAACCTGCCTTCTTCACATTGCTTCCGGTCAGCTTATTCATTGTCTGACGTCCTACGGAACCGTCGGCAGTCAGTCCGTTGTTGCTCTGGAACGATTTTACGGCTTTTTCCGTAACTTCGCCGTAGTATCCGGTGATATTGGCGGAGGAGAGATAGCCGTATTTATTTAACAACTGCTGGATCCGGGTAACGGTTTCGCCCTGTTCTCCCAGCATCAGACCGTTGGCCTGGGCTTCGGAACTGTTCAGCACCATACGGGTGGAAGGCCCCAGATACCCGTCTACCACCAGGTCGTTTCTCGCCTGGAACTGACGGACCGCTGCCGCTGTGTCATCGCCGTAAGCGCCATCCGGCGTAGTCGTCATATAACCCAAATCCTTCAGACGCTGCTGGCTGGCCAGAACCACATCACTCTTTTCCCCATAGGACAGGAAATTCGGTTTAATCTCTTCACTGTAAAGCAGATTGATGGTCTGCCGTCCTACTTTTCCGTCATTATTTAAACCATTGACCTCCTGGAGTTTGATAACCGCCTCTTCTGTCGTATCTCCGAAATGGCCGGTCACCAAATCCGCTGTGGCAAGATATCCCAGCTCATAAAGACGGTTCTGGATTCTCCTGATGTCCTCCCCGTCGACGCCTTTCGACACCGCGTAGTATTTGGCCGCCGGAGTCATGATGGCATTCAGGGTCTCCGGGCCTACAATCCCGTCCTGCGCCAAATTGTTCTGGCGCTGGAACGTCTTGACCGCCATCTCGGTCACATTTCCAAAATACTGGGTCGGCTCATCATTATCCATAAATCCCAGATCCATCAGACGCTGCTGTAAGCTGGCCACAATCGGATGCTCTACCCCATTGCGCAGATATTCCGGAATCGGATCCTCCGCAAGTGTGGGAAGTTCCGACAGACTGGGCAAAAGTCCTTCCCCGCCCGGCGTCAGCACAGTGATCGGTTCCTCCGCCTTCGTCGTCTCTGTCTCTATGGATATTGTCTGTGTCGGTTCTTCTGCCATGCGCGCATCCGGTACCTCCGCCGGCTTCTTGCCGCAGCCTGTGAGCGCGGTTAAAAGCAGGGCTGTGAGCAGGGCTCTATGTACAAATGTATTTCTCCATTGCTTCTGTTTTTTCATTGAGCAAAAATCCTTTCTTTTTGTCGAATCAGGTCTATTTTAACACAGATACGACGAAATTGGGAAGGGAAAATCTGCAATCGTAAGGATTTGAGACTGAGAAAAGGTTACGTTCTGAATGTAGAATGATGAATGTTGAATATCAGAAATATTGTGAAAGCCGATTGCGCCGTTCTATTCTGTATGATATACTGAATTCAGTTATGGTTTGTATCGCCTAACCTGAAAGGAGGATTTTACTATGGCAACATCATTATTATGGGCCGCAGGGGGAACAGGTTTTACATTTCTGATGACCACACTTGGCGCGGCCGTTGTATTTTTCTTTCGCAATGAGGTCAATCAGTCTGTTCAAAGAATATTCCTCGGTTTTGCCGCAGGCGTCATGGTAGCGGCATCTGTCTGGTCGCTCCTCATTCCGGCCATCGACGAGGCCACCGCTGCCGGCGGTATCGGCTGGATACCTGCTGCCGGCGGATTTATTCTGGGCGTATTCTTTCTGATTGCACTTGATACATATTTGCCGCATCTCCATGCGGACTGCACAAATCCTGGCTGCAACGAGGCAGAAGGCGTGTCCTCCAGCTGGAAACGGACGACGCTTCTTGTCATGGCTGTCACCCTTCACAATATTCCGGAAGGCATGGCTGTGGGCCTCTCCTTCGCCCTGGCCGCCCAGCACGGCAACGATCCGGCGCTTTACGCCTCCGCTATGGCGCTCGCCATCGGTATCGGCATCCAGAACTTTCCGGAGGGCGCGGCGATTTCCCTCCCGCTCCGACAGGAAGGTCTCTCTACCGGGAAGGCATTTTTCCGCGGAAGTATGTCCGGTATTGTAGAGCCGATTTTCGGCATTCTGACGGTCTTAATTGCAGGGGCGATTGAGCCTCTGATGCCCTGGCTGCTCTCTTTCGCCGCTGGCGCCATGATGTACGTGGTCGTGGAGGAACTGATTCCTGAAGCGCATTTGGGGGAACACTCCAATGCGGGGACGCTGGGCGTCATGGGGGGATTCATTATTATGATGATACTGGATGTGGCGCTTGGGTGATATGGCGCTTGGACTGTTAGAGCAGACAAAAGGAACCGAATGAGATAGCCCCTGTCAAACAGACGGGCAGCATATCACATTCAGTTCCTTTTTGTTCATTCATCGACCATATAATCAACTATCCAATAGAGCCAATCTGCCACGGAGAATACTCATTCCGGCCAATTCCATTCAATTCGGCTTTCGTCTTCTCTCCGGATGCCACCTTTATCAGCTTCTCAAAGATCAGGCGTCCCATATCTTCAACTGTGATCTCACCATTCAAAATCCCGCCACAGTTCATATCCAAATCTACCATCATCTGTTCAAAAACTTCATCCGAAGCAGCCATTTTCAGCACAGGGGACGGATAAGCGCCAAAACAGGAACCATTTCCCGTCGTATAGGCAATCAGGGTTGCGCCTCCGGCAATCTGACCGGTAACAGCCACAGCATCATATCCGGGGGTATCCATGAAAACGAGGCCCTTCTGCTGAATGCGTTCCGCGTACTGATATGCTTCCATTAATGGCGATGTTCCCGCTTTTTTTATTCCAACCCCTTTATATTTCTGTTCAGCGATATAGTCATCCAGACTCCGCTCCTGCTTCGGAGGCTCACTGCCATAAACCAGTTTTTCTTTCATCTGAACAGCCTGTATCCACCAGTCCATTCGTTCCAGGAACTTTCTGCGGACCTCATCGCTTACGGAACGCCGGAGGAGTTCATCCCTCACAGTGAGCAATTCCATCGTTTCACTTAAAATCACGGTTGCGCCTGAGCGCACCAGCAAGTCAGAGGCCACCCCTAAAGCCGGATTCGCAGATTCGCCCGACAGTATATTGGTCGCACCACACTTTAACCCGACAATCAGCTTGTCCAGAGGAACTTCTGTCCGTTTAATCGCATTGGCTCCCTGAAGCATATCGTAGACAATGTTAATCCCCTTCTCCACGCTCTTCCTGCTTCCGCCCTCTTCCCGGACAATCAGCTTTTTAAGAAATGGCCCCTCGCTTAAATGTTCCGCTTCAAAAAAGCCTTTTGCACTGTTCCCCTTATCATGGAGTGAAATGACAAGCATCCCGCCCATATTAGGATTGCGGATATAACCGGCCATGGTTCTGCGCAGAAGATCGAGAATCTGCCCCGTCATATCCAGCGCGCCGCCCAGAGTTGTGACAAAAGGGATAACACCATCAATGTTACGGTACCCTGCCAGTCTGTCACTGGTAAAATAATCTGCGATCTGCCTGGCCACAGAAGCCGTCTCATTCTCCGTCGCAATAACCCCTATGTAATTCCTTGTCCCCACACGGTTGTCATTTCTGACAATCCCCTGGAATACAGCTGTTTCACTCTGCCTGTTATACATGCCGGCACCTCCCCAGGATATATGGATTTATTATACTACATTCCGGTCGACATGACTATTTATTTTTCATTCAAATCAGAGACCGCGCAGTCAAGCAGCGCCTTCATATAACCAGTTGTATAAGCAAAGGAGGCGTCTCTTCCGCCACAGGATTTTACAAACTCCGGTACATGGTCACAGTGCATGGCTCCGTCATACCCGCATGCCACAAACTGCTTCATAACTTTGTACATATCCATATATCCGTCTTCCAGAAGTGTTTCCTCAAAGTATGGGAGTGTACTGCTTACATTTCTGAAATGTACAATAAATACCTTTTTATTCTCCACAAAATACCGAATGTCTTCCAAAAGATTTCCGAACTCTTTGCCGCCTTCCAGCCAGCATCCTACGCAGAATTTCATTCCCAGATAAGGACTGTTATCTACCATCTCAAACGCCCTCTTATAATCTTCGGCGGAATGGATCAGGTTGCAGACGCCTTCCAAAGACGGCACCGGCGGATCATTGGGGTGGAGAGCCAGCCGGATATTGGCTTCTTCACAGACAGGAAGTGCCCGGTCCATAAAATATTTAAAGTTATCCCACATCTCCTCTTTCGAATATTCCCGGTCAAAATAGAGCGGATGGCTGTTTAATTCATCCATATCCACAATTCGTCCAACCGCGCCTCTCGTGTATTTACCAACCGCAAATCTGGTCGTTGAAACCCTTCCCTGATCCCAGGTGACATATCCAACACGGATTCCGGCTTTTCCTAAAACACGGTTAAACGCGTTATAGCGGTCGATCCACTCATCTCTGTCCGGAAGTCCCAAATGAATTGCAGGGTTCTTATACATATTGGAGTTTCCGGCATCATTTACCGTCAAATCATACTTTGCACATCTTTCAAGGAAACGCATAACAGAATCGTAATTGCTGTCCTCATCTTTAAACATAACAAATACATTTTTAATTCCCATCTGTTTTGCAAACAGTAACTGCTCATCTGTATAATCTGATGTAATTGGAATTTGAATTTTAATCTTGTTCTGGTACATAATTATCTCCTCACTGTCTGTTATTGTTGGCTGACATATAAATCAGCAGTTTACTTTTCATATAAGAAACAGGCGACTTCATGTCCATTCCCTGTATCTCTTAATTCCGGAACCTCTTTCCGGCATCGGTCACTTGCCTGACTGCACCGGTCGCTGAAAGGGCAGCCCTTCGGGCGGTTCAAAATACTGGGCACCTCACCTTCAATCGGAACCCGCTCTCTCCTGGCTTCCACCTCCGGATCTGCCACAGGCACCGCTGCCAGTAGAGCTTTCGTATAGGGATGGAGAGTATTGTGATAGAGTTCCTCGCATTCCGCAATTTCTACCACCCGTCCCAGATACATAACCAGGATTCTGTCACTGATATGTTTCACAACCGCCAAATCATGTGCAATAAATGCGTAGCTGATTCCCAGCTTTGCCTGAAGTTCTTCCAAAAGGTTAATGATCTGTGCCTGTATCGACACATCCAGCGCGGAAATCGGTTCATCACAGATAATCAAATCCGGCTCAGAAGACAACGCCCTTGCAATTCCAATCCTCTGACGCTGTCCGCCGGAAAATTCATGGGGAACCCGGTCCTTTAGCGCGGGATCCAGCCCTACAATCCGAAACAGTTCGTCTACCCTGTCGTCATATTCCTTCTGAGTCGTATACTTTTTATTAATTTTCAGTGACTCACCCACGATAGAACCGGCTGTCTGCCTTGGATCTAAGGACGAGAACGGATCCTGGAAAATCATTGCGATCCTGGAGCGGAACGGCGCCAGCTGCCTGTCATTTAATCCGGCAATATCAGTGCCGTCAAACAGAATCTCCCCCTCCTCCGGCTTGTAAACCCTCATAATACACCGGGCCAGTGTAGTTTTTCCACAGCCTGACTCCCCTACAATACCAAGCGTTTCTCCCTTTCTAATATGAAAGGAGATTTCCTCAATTGCTTTTACCTCCCCAACTTTCTTGCGCATAATCCCTTTGTAAATCGGGAAATATTTTCGAACATTTTTTACATCCAGGCATTTTTCTTCCTTTAATTGCCTTGTTGGCGCTGCTTTCTGGGGCCTGTTCCTTATCTCTTCTTCTTTTGCACAGAGTTCGTCAGCAGACAGACAGCAGGCGGCAAAATGATTCTGTCCAACTTCCCGAAGTTCTGGTTTCTTTCCCTCTTTACATTTATCCATCCGGTATTCACACCGATCATAGAAAGGACAGTACTCCGGTCTTTTAGCCGGATTCGGCGGAAGCCCGTCTATTGGTATCAGAACACGATCCTTCGGGTCGTCCAGCCTCGGAATTGCACGGATTAAACTTCTCGTATACGGATGCTGCGGTTTTTTAAAAATGTCCATAGTGCCGGCATTTTCCATAACGCTTCCGGAATACATAACATAGATTCTCTCGGCAAAGCGTGCAACAATGCCCAGATTATGGGTAACAATGATAACTGCCGTATTAGTTTTCTTTGCAATATCACGAATCATTTCCAAAAGCTGTGCCTGAGTCGTCACATCCAATGCCGTGGTAGCCTCATCTGCAATCAGGATATCCGGTTTTGACGCCATGGCCATGGCTATCATGATTCTCTGGCGCATACCGCCGGAAAACTGCTGTGGATAATAGGAAAAGCGCTGCTCTGCGTCAGGAATCTTAACCATTTTTAACATCTCTATGGTTCTGGCTTTCGCCTCTTCCCTGCTCATTTTTAAATGAAGCATAATATTTTCCTGAATCTGATAGCCGATAGTAAGTACCGGATTTAAGGAGGTCATGGGTTCCTGGAATATCATACTGATTCTTCCGCCGCGGACTTCCCGCATCTGTGGACCCTTTGCTTCAAATTCCAGTAAATTTCCGTCGATCCCTTCCAGCTTTACCTCACCACTTTCGATTTTTCCAGGTGCGCCAATCAGCTGCAGGGCACTTAACATGGTAACGGACTTTCCGCTTCCTGATTCTCCGACGATCCCTATGATTTCTCCCCTGTCAAGGTATAAGGAAACACCGTCGACCGCGCGTACCCGGGATCCATTTGTCATAAAGCATGTCTGTATCTCATTGATTTCTAATAAATGACTCATATCTGCCAATTACCTCCCTGTTAGATTTCACCTCTGAGCCTTGGATCCAGCGCATCTCTGATACCATCTCCAAGTGTGTTTAAGAAAATAACGAGCAGTGCAATGCAAATCCCTGGCGCAATAGAAAATGTAGGGTTCTGCAAAAGGTAATTTCTTCCATCACTGACGATACTCCCCCAGGAAGCGGTGGGCTGACTGATTCCAAGTCCAAGGAAACTGAGTCCCGCTTCCGCCAGAATTGTCTGCCCTACCTGTTGTGTCATGGTAACAATAATAGGCGAAATACTATTAGGCAGAATATGGCGGAACATCAGTCGGAAG
>CAUEKH010000033.1 GCA_959018155.1 uncultured Hungatella sp. | reverse complement strand
ACAGAAAAACTCACCTTGAAAATCGTGTTAAAGACCATCTGGGATGCGATTCCCAGCCTGTTTTTGATTGTCATTATCATCGGCGGTATTCTGTCCGGTTACTTTACGCCAACCGAGGCTTCCGGCGTAGCCGTAGCGTACGCATTTTTCCTGGCTGTCGTTGTATACCGCTCCATCAAGCTGAGCGAAATCCCAGGAATCCTGAAGGAAACAGGGCTGATGACCACCATCGTCATGCTGATTATCGGCGCTTCCTCCGTCCTCTCCTTCGTCATGTCCTTCACCGGACTTCCGGAGGCAATCAGCCAGATGGTACTGGGAATCTCCAACAATAAGTACGTGATTCTCCTCATTTTAAATATCTTCCTGCTGGTTGTAGGAACCTTTATGGATATGGCTCCGGCCCTGCTGATTTTCACGCCCATCTTCCTTCCGATAGTCACACAGCTGGGCATGACTCCCGTACAGTTCGGTGTCATGATCGTTATGAACTTATCTGTTGGAACCATCACACCGCCTGTAGGAAATGTCCTGTTTATCGGATGCAGCGTGGCCAAGTTAGAGGTGGAAGACGTGCTGAAGCATCTGCTTCCATTCTTTGTGGCAATCTTTGCAGCCCTGCTGTTCATCACCTACATACCGGCCATCAGCTTATGGCTTCCTACGGTCCTGGGTCTGCTTGACTAATAAATCCGTATCATTTTTATAAGTCACCGTATTGCGGGTTTTGCGGTATTTTAAGGGAGACAGGGTCATATACATTTTGAATACCTTTTCAAAATACGTCACACTTTCATAACCCAGGGTATGAGCGATTTTCGACACGCTCATATCCGTCTCCTCTAAAAGCTGCTTCGCCTTCCTGATGCGATGAATATTGATATACTCATTAATGCCGTATCCTGTAATTTCTTTAAAGGTACGGCTTAAATAATATTTACTGATATAAAACTGAGCGGAAAGCTGGTCGAGTGTGAACGATTTTTCAAAATTTCTGGAAATAAAATCAGCCACCGCATAGATATTCTGATACCGGGCTGTGTCCTGCACCTCCGAATTTTCCAGAGCAGGCACATGTTTTTCCCTCATAAAACCGATAAAATACCGGATAATCTCCATATCGATCATAGCCTTATAATTGCGTTTTTTATTATCCAGCTCATCCTGAAGCCTTAAATAAAGGTCGATAAAATCCTGCTGCTGGCTTTTACTGAGCGGATAGACGCCGTAATGGTCGTGGAAAAATTTCACAAGATTTAAATTGGGGAAAATCCGGTCAAATTCCTTCATTTTCTCCCGGTCCACATAGAGAATGATGCGGTCGTGGCCATACTCGTCCTCACTGCCCGCCATCGTCATATGAATCGCATTTTCATCCACCAGAATTAAGGATCCACCCTTCACCAGATACGAGCGGTTGTCAAAGAAAAATCGCCGCTCCCCTTCCAGAAGGAAAAATATCTCATACTGATTGTGAAAATGCTTCATGTGCATATTGAAACGCCCCTTGCGAATCATACGCTCCAATCCGATTCCATCGGTACTGGCATAGTAAATAACAGCTTCCATGCTTTGCTCCTCCTGTCTGTAACCTGTGAACCCATTATATAATAAATCAATATAATTTTCTATAAGAAAGGAAATCCAACCATGCAGGAACTGAAAAAAGAAGAGATTACCAGAAAACTCGATCTGGTCGTCGACAAACTCATCAATTTAGGCGGTCCGGAAAATGAAAAAGAACTGGAAAATGGCGGTGAAACCATCGGATTCTTCCGCCGCGATTTCGGCATCCGCGAGTGGGACTGGCCCCAGGGCGTCGGCCTCTACGGACTGTACAAGATCATGAAGCTTCAGAATAAAGAAGAATACCGCGACTTTTTATGCAGCTGGTTTAAGGACAATATGGCGCAGGGCCTCCCCTCCCGCAACATCAACACCACCACCCCGCTCTTAACCCTGGTACAGTTAAATGAGACAGTCAATGACCCGGAATTCGAATCCCTCTGTTTAAGCTGGGCCGACTGGCTGATGAGAAATTTACCGCGAACAGAAGAAGGCGGCTTCCAGCACGTCACCAGCGCCAACGGCGACCGCCTCGGCGTGCGTCTCAACGAAAATGAGATGTGGATCGACACCCTGTTCATGACCGTTCTTTTCTTAAACCGCATGGGCCAGAAATACAACCGCCAGGACTGGATCAGCGAGTCCATCCATCAGGTGCTTCTCCACATCAAATACCTCTGCGACAACAGAACCGGTTTATTCTACCACGGCTGGACCTTCAACGGCCGCAACAATTTCGGCGGCGTCTTCTGGTGCCGCGGCAACAGCTGGTTCACCGCCGGAATCCTGGAATATTTAGAGATGTTTAAGGGAAATCTCGATGCAGGTGTCCGCGAGTTCATCGTAAGCACTTATAAAAACCAGACCGCCGCCCTTAAAAAGCTGCAGAGCAAGACCGGGCTGTGGCACACGGTTCTCGATGATCCTTCCAGCTACGAGGAGGTTTCCGGTTCCGCCGCCATCACAGCCGGTATCTTAAAGGGCATTAAGCTTGGCATCCTGGACGACTCTTATCTCGACTGCGCCTGGAAGGCGGTCCGCGCTATCTTAAAGAATATTGATGAAGACGGCACCGTCTTAAACGTATCCGGCGGCACCGGAATGGGGGCTGATAAAGAGCATTATAAGAATATCCTGATCGCTCCGATGGCGTATGGCCAGTCGCTGACGATTCTGGCACTGATTCAGGCATTGGAAAATTTGAATTAAATTATCCTAGTTGTATTTGCTTTTTTAAACAATCAGCGGAATCATCCGATTTACCGCAATGAAATAGCACCATTTCTTTCGTATCACATCACGATACAAAGAATGGTGCTATTTTTAACTGTTTATAAAAGAGGTTCCCTGTTATCCAGAAATTCCTCCGTAATCTCCCCTTCCATCGGAATCCCAATCCTCACAAACTGCTCCTCCGGCGCCTGATTCTTCACCATCAAATCACGCATGGCCTTCATCAGCCGCAGTTCCACCTCACGGTCCCGAATCGGTTCCTTCTCCTCCGGATCCGTCTCAAGATCAAACAGAAGCGTGCCATACCTGCCAGGATTATTATACACCTCCGCCGGTATTTTCATCACTCTCGACCCGCGCATAAACGGGAATCCCTCAATCATTTCCGCCTTCGCCATCTCCTCGATGGAAAATGGGCCGCGCATGTGGTTCGGCATCAGAGTATACTCGTTCAGCGGCTTATTTTCTTTCGTCATACAGGAACGCATGTACACGTATCTCCCGTCAGTCACACAGACGTGGCCGCCGAAAATCCCGAACAGCGCGTACTCCCGGATCGTCTCGTCGCTCTTCACAATGGGCGTCAGGCTGCTGCCATCTGGCGCCACCGGCGGCTCCACCCCGAAGTATTCCGCCAGCGTCGGAACGATATCCACCGTCTGAGCCAGACTGTTTCTCCGCTCTCCACAGACCGGATTTCTCGGATCGTAGATGAAGAACGGGGAGTGTACAATTTCATTATACATGGGCTGGACATTCTTTCCCATCCACTCCTTCTCACCCAGCATAAACCCGTGGTCCGTGTTGACAATCAGCATCGTATCCTTCCACATATCGTAGTGGTCCATCATATCGAGGACTCTCCCTAAATACCTGTCACACATGCTTAAAAGCGCCGCATATTCATAGCGGACGTGTTTCGTCGCCTCTTTGCCATACTCATTTTTCCCATAATCCGGCCAGTCCAGATTCTTTCCATGGTAATCATCCGGATAAAGCCGCTTATACTCTTTCTGTGTGTAAAATGGCTCATGGGGATCAAAGGCCTCTATCTGCAGAAACCAGTTGTCTTCCTCCACATTCCTCTCAATAAAGTCGAGTCCGCTCTCAAAGGTCTTACGCTGCGGCATATCTTCTTCTTTCGTCATAAAGGCCCGGTTGACCCAGTCATGACGCCAGTTCTCTCCCGTCTTCCTCTTCGAGAGTGTATCCGGGAAATCCGGCCAGGCCACCTGCCCTTTCCACGGATCGCCCTGCTGCCCTCTCACGATTTCATGGCTGTCATACTTCGACAAATACCCCGAACCGCCGTCCTCCCAGTAGTGGAAATGGTCGGTCGATATGTGGGTGTAGATTCCCGCCTCCCTAAGCCGCGTCATCAGCGAATCGTCAAACGGCTGCATCGGGCACCAGGAAGTGTGAAGAAAATTATATCTCCCCGTATGTAACTCCCTTCTTGCCGGCATACACGGCATACTCCCGCCATAGAAATTGTCAAAAGTCAGCGTCTTTTCCCCCAGCCTGACAAACTCGGGCATGACCGTCCAGTTGCAGCCGTAATTAGGAAGGAAATGCCTGTTTAACGAGTCAAATAAAACCATAATTGCTTTCATCATTCTATCTCCTGTCTTTATTATTTTCTGAGTTCTGATGTGCTTCAATCTGTTTCCCTCTGTACGCAGACGGGGAAACGCCTTTCACCCTCATAAACACCTTATACATGGTATTGGATGAGGTAAACCCTATCTTCTGGGCAATGGCAGCCACAGTTAAGTCCGTCTCCTTCAGAAGCCGTATCCCCTCTTCCACCCGCAGGTTGGAAATCCTGTCGTTGAGCGTCTCGTTGCACGCCCCCTTCACCAGCTGGAACACGTACTTTTCAGATATATTAAAATGGTCCGCAATCGAACCGGCGCACAACCCGGAATCGCAGAAATTCCCGTCAACCCAGGCCAGCACATCCGCGCCTAAATTCCTCGCCGTCCTTGCCATGACGATCTCATACTGTTCCTGAAGTTCCTCATTCAGCCGCAGAAATACAGCCAAAACCGACTCCAGATAGTATTCATCCAGATCATTGGGAAGCTGAGGCGCATGATACTCCTTCTCCCCGCCCCGCTCCGCCTCTAAGGCAAACTGGCTGCACACGGCCGAATAGACAGAACGCAGGGAGAAAAACATCTGGCGCAGTTCAACAGAATCCGGGGAAAGCGCTACAATGCGTTCCGCCACATTTTCCAGCAAACGGTCGGCATTCTGACGGTTTCCGCCCAGCAGCGCCCTCTGTAAATTGTCCAGCTCCTGTACACTGATAAGAGAACGGACCGCCCTCGATGAGTGGGTATGAGTAAATACAAATACCCCCGGAATATGGAAACCGGCCTGAAGCCGCCTCTCCGCCTGTGTCGCCGCGGCCTTCGCCGAGATAACGCCGTCAAAGCTGTTGCTGATTCCGGCTTTCAGGATCATGTTTTCAGACTCCCGCAAATTCCGCAGTCTGTCCCGCAACAAATCAGGCAAATCAGGAACCGTCTCCATCAGGCAGTACACCTTATTTCCCCGGATATGCAGAATATGCGGCTTCCGGCTCAGCGACCCCAGCCTGCTCTCCAGGATCTCCCTTACTTCTTCCGGCTGATGAATCTCCGCTCCGGAAAATACAACAACCGTCAGCGGATAGTCAAATTCTCCAAAGTACTGGGAAAAAGAACTGCTATTGCGTCCCATCTCGAGTCCGCCAAAAAACAGCTTGTCGAGGAGGCTGTTGGAAACCATGGTGTCAAGTTCCCCTATCGTCGTCTTGCACTGACCGATTTCACGGATTAAATTCAGCACCGTATCTTCAATCTCGCCAAATGCGTTTTTACTGCCCGACCCTTTTTCCATCTTACTGATGATCCGCAGAATGCGTTCGATCGGCCTCGACCGTCTTCTTGCAAAATAGATAGCCGCCACCGTTCCGAGAATTAGCGCAACTCCCGCGTCTGCAAACACAAGGCGCAGAGCGGCTTTATGGATCGGCGCGAAATATTCCTCCCGCACGCCCAGCGTCAGGTGGTAAGAATCACTCTCCGCATCAATCACCTCATACGTTCCTTCCTACACCGGGCCGCCATCATAGTTATGACAGGCCAGAACATTTCCATCTGAATCGGTCAGCACAGAATACCCGTATTCCAGGACCGGCGCCGCAAAGAAGCTTTTAGCCACAGCATCCGGATCCAGCAGAACAATGACGAGCATCCGGATATTGGCATCGCCGTACATGGGAAAATAGTATGACAATGCCATACTCTCCCACTCCTTTTGAGAAGCCAGGCGGTTCGACAGCGTATCACTGTACAGATACAGCCCCGAATTATCCTTCGGAAATCCGCTCAGCCAGTCCTTTTCCTCCTCATACTTTTCAGAGGTTACATAGGAATAAAACTGCTCCCTGTTATCAAAAATATAATTTTCCGTCAGGACATAGTCAAACTTCGGCAAATAGACCAGGACATCCTGAACGTCGGAAATATTCAGATAGTAGAGTCTCATCCGCTTCTGAAGCTGCGTCATATCATAGAACAGGGAATTATCCGTTCCCCTTGTGCTGCTGTAATAGAGACTGCGGAATTCACTGTCACTGTATAAATTTCTCGTCGTATTGAAAATAGACAGTTCTCTTGCGTTCAGCTCCCGAAGGGAACTGACGGCATAATCCCGTATCTCCTGAAGCGCCCTCTCCTGCTCAGAATGTTCAAATGCGCGGCAGACCGGCACTAAGCAGATCAGGACGAGAAGAATAATGGCTATGTAGGTCGATGCGAATGACAGGAAATCTTTTTTTGCTATTTTATCCATTATTTTCCTCCTTCCTGCTGTTTTTTTATATGTTATGCTTATAACCCCTTTGTTAATTGTAAGATATCACCATAATAATGGATGGTAAAATGGAATGTCAATGGTTGGAAATGACATTTGTACAATACCTTACTAATTTCATTGACTGGAATAATTGTCAACTTTACTTTTTTATTTGTGCATATTAGACTGATTACATGATAAAACGAAATGTGAATTGCACATTTTACACAATTCGTTGTTTTGCACAATTAAGATTGGGGGAATCGTATTATGACATCTAACTCAACGAAAGCGTCGGATGTCCAGTCCGAAATCTTACGTTTAAAGAAGCGGGCGCGGCGCAAAGAGACTCTGACCGGAATCTGTTTTATTCTTCCGGGGTTCATCGGATTTCTTATCTTCATATTAATTCCGGTTATCATGTCACTGGGTATCAGTTTTTCGGAATGGAACTTTTTAAAAGGCTGGGGGGCCATCAAATTTACCGGGCTTACCAATTACTTAAAATTATTTAAAGATGACTGGTTCATCGTTTCGTTCCGAAACAATATTCTGTTTACCGCCGTGACAGTCCCCGTACTTTTAGTCCTCGGCCTGATTCTGGCAGATTTGATCAACCGGCATATGTATGGAGGCACAGCCGTCCGCATCATGATTTTCATACCGTATATCGCCAGCGTTGTGGCAGTCTGTACCGTATGGCAGGTCATGCTGCAGCCCAGCTACGGCCCGGTCAATGAATTTTTAAGGTCCATCGGCATTTCCAATCCGCCCAAATGGCTGGTAGACGGCAAGTGGGCGCTGGTAGCCATCATGATGATCAACATCTGGACCCAGGTGGGGTACTACGTGGCAGTTTATATGTCCGGACTGAAAAACGTACCTCTCGACTTATATGAAGCAGCACAGATTGACGGCGCTTCCAGTATCAAACAGTTCATCTATATTACAGTACCACAGGTCAGGCCGACCACCTTCTTCCTGGCTATTATGGGAATTATCGGCTCTTTCAAGGTCTTCGACTTAATCAGCGTATTAACCAACGGCGGTCCCGGCAACTCTACCTCTGTAATGGCCTACTACATCTATAAGACGGCATTTACAGACTTCAAGATGGGGTACGCCTGTGCACTGGCCTGGGCGCTGTTTATCCTGATTTTCGCCGTAACTCTCGTACAGTGGAAGTTCCAGGACCGATTTACAAACGAATAGAAGGGAGGACCAGAAAATGTATATCGCAGGGAAAAAAATTCAGATTCACAAAATTATCTTCACCGTACTGTTATTCATCGTAGGTTTTACAATGCTGGCTCCTCTGGCCTGGATGATATCCACCTCATTTAAAGTGGAAAACGAGGTATTCAGCTTTCCTATCCAGTGGATTCCCAAAACCTTCGTAGGATTTGATAACTATAAAGAGGTCTGGGGGCCGCAGTACAATTTTGGTATGTACTACTGGAACAGTATTAAAATTACAATACTTTCCACAATTTTCCAAATACTTGTATCTGCACTGGGCGCATACGGTTTTACTAAAATCAGATGGAAAGGCCGCGATCAGTTATTCCTGGTCTATCTGGCAACCATGATGATTCCGCCTCAGGTTATGATTGTCAGCCGTTTCGTTATCATGCAGAAAATGGGACTTTACAACACTCATCTCGGCTTAATCCTCATGACCATGTTCAGTATCTACGGCGTATTCCTTTTAAGACAGGCAATGATGGGCATTCCTGATTCCCTCTGTGAATCCGCCAGAATCGACGGCGCCGATCATTTAAGAATCTTCTTCCAGATTATCCTGCCGCTTATCAAACCGTCCATCGCCACGCTGGCCGTGCTGAAATTCGTCTGGACCTGGAACGATTACCAGATGCCGCTTATCTTTTTAAGCAACCGTCACTTATTTACCATACAGCTGGGCATGAAATTATTTGCCTCAGAATCAGGAAGTATCTACTCGCTGACCATGGCGGCGGCTGTATCTGCCACCCTGCCGCTTATTATCCTGTTTCTGTTCGGCCAGCGCTACATCATTGACGGAATTGCCTCCGGCGCGGTTAAAGGGTGAGAAACGTATTGGAAACAGCAGTCATCACCACAGATTCCGTGGTGTTGCAAATACACTATTTATGTGAAAGGGGAAACATATTATGAAAATCAACAGAAAAGCAACAAGTCTCATCATGGCCTCTGCCATGGCCGCCTCTCTGCTGGCCGGCTGTTCCGGCGGCAAAGGCGCCTCCACAGAAACTTCCAAAACAGAAACCGCCAAAACCGAGGCCGCAGCCACTACCGGCGCTGAATCCGGCACGACAGCAGCCGACACAACCGCCGCTGCAGATGACAGCGGAGAACCCGTTACCCTCCGCTTTGTAAGCTGGCAGACGAACCACGACGCGGCAAACCAGAAGGTGGCTGAAGAATATAAGAAGCTTCATCCAAATGTGACGGTTCAGTTTGATTATGTAGGCGACATGAACAGCAAGGATTACTTAACAAAGACCGATATCATGCTGATGGGCGGGGAACCGATTGATATTTTGATGGCTTCTAATTATGCCGATTATACCGTGCGCGCCGTCTCCGGATCCTATCTCCCATTAGACGACTTTTTTGCCGAAGAAGGCGTAGCAGCAGAAGACGCCTACAA
Source organism: uncultured Hungatella sp. (assembly GCA_959018155.1). Taxonomy (GTDB): domain Bacteria; phylum Bacillota; class Clostridia; order Lachnospirales; family Lachnospiraceae; genus Hungatella. The sequence goes on along the minus strand of CAUEKH010000033.1, from coordinate 3,843 downwards.
CGTTATCATTCCTGTAGACGGAAAAACCTATGGAATTCCTGGTGAAATGAAATACAATCTCATTCTGATTAACAAGGATATGTTAGATGAAGCCGGGCTCCCGGTTCCATCTCTCGACTGGACCTGGGATGATTACCGCGACTATGCGATGAAACTGACCTCCGGAAGCGGCGCTGACACGAAATACGGCTCTTACTTCCACTCCTGGGGAAACTGCAATCTCTGGGGCATCACCAGTGGTAAGAAGGGAAGCAGCTACTTCAATGAAGATAAAACTTTAACCTTCGCCAATCCTGATTTTGCAAAATTCCTTCAGTACCGCTATGATTTAGAGAACACAGATAAATGCTCCGTGCCGTTAGCTGATGTTAAATCCTTAAATATGAACTACAGAGATCAGTTCTTTAATGGAAATATCGCCATGCTGCCGATGGGAACCTTCATGCTGAGTGATATCGGCAATGAAAAGTACTCCCCGCAGTTCACCACAACCTTTGCCCGCCAGCCGCTCTGGGACAAAGACGGCGAACACTACAATGTAGCAGCCGGTACCATGTTCTCGATTGCAAAGACCTCCGAGCACCCGAAGGAAGCCTATGATTTCCTCCGTTTCTGGACCACAGAGGGCGTCAATATCAAAGGTATGTTCATCTCAAACGCGAAAGATTCCAATAAGATGGACAGTGTCAACGCAATTATCAAGGATTTCACCGACAAGGTCGATGTCGATGCCTTATCAGCCATTATGCAGGATCCAAAATGGGTAGACAGCTATGAAGAATTCACACCTGAATATCAGAGTGAAATCGACAGCATTTTAACAGAAGAGACAGATAAATACTTACTCGGCTCCCAGTCCTTAGACGACACCGTTGCGAAACTGATGGAACGGGGAAACGAAGTAATCGAAGAGAATAAGTAATCCTTCTACATTTCATAAAAAGGGGCTTTCGTAGTTCCTCCCTGCTGAAAAAGTAATATCCGGCCCATTTATTGAGGGTCGGATATTACTTTTTTACAGTTATTTCTATCTGCATCCGCTCACATTCTTCTCAAGAAACTTCAGGATTTGCGGCATATATCTGTCAAACTCACCCAGAGGCGTATGACCGCACCCCTTCAGAGTAATCATCTCATGAGATACGCCCGCATCTTCTAACGCTGCCTGTGCCGCCTGTTCTAACTCAAATGGAACCAACTCATCCTCTGTTCCGTGAACAGTCAGTACTGGTGGAAAACCTGTCATATTCGGCAATTCAGCCGGCGACCCCCACAGATTTACAAACGCAGAAAATGCAGATGGCCTGGAGGCCACAGCGTAGAATGCTGTCATTCCTCCGGCACTTCCTCCAAAAATGGCCAACCGATTCGGATTAACATGAAGCTGCTCAGCGTGATTCTTAATATAGTCCACAACCATCATAACAGCCAGTGCGGGCTTTTTACAACAGTCTGCCATTCCTATTTCAACTGCTCTGTCACGATCCTCTCCATTTACAAATATCGGGTAATCAGGAGAAATCACGGTATACCCCGCCTTGACCAACTCCTTTGCAAACATGGGTATGTATGCCTGACGCTTATCACACGGCTCAGTAAAGCCGCCTCCATGGATAAAGACTGCCACTGGCCCGGCAGCTTCCGCCGGCTCCAAACCGGTGATAACATCAAGATAATATGTCTGTTTACTGCCATACCAGTTCTCCATCTCACCGTATGGCATTTCCTGTACCTGCAAGCCAGTATAATCAGAATTTGACTTTTCAAACTGAATTTCTGGATTCATTATTATAAATCCACCCCTTTCTATCTTGAATTCTTTGAATTTCCTCAGAATATATGTTTTCTTGTTTGGGTTTCCTCCCGCCTCCACGCCTTACCAGCTCCTCACTCCCTGTATATGCAAAAACCTGGCTTTCTCGTAAACATAGGAGTCCAAAGGGCGCATGTAAGCGTCAAAACTATGGGCGGCCACGAAAATACGTCCCCCATCCACCGCGACAATCACCGGGCTGTGATAGTATCCGCTCTTATTTCCCAGCTGTACGATATCGCCCGGCTGGATCCCCGCCTGATTAGTTTCCACAGCATAGGGGCCGACCGATTTATTTCCCACCAGGAAATTGTACAGATAGGAAACCCCGGTCCAGCTCGGCGTCCTGTCATAACTGCTGTTGTAATACCAGCCCATCACCGGCGTGTAATTCATGACTCCGCTCCCGACGTAAATGCACTGTGACGCATAATTCGTACAGTCGCCTCCCATTTTTTCAAAATCCAGATACCGTGGATTTCTTCCAAAAGCCCATTGTCTGGCGTACTGTAGAGCCGCTTCCCGTCGATAGCCTGTTTCCTTCATGATATGTGTCACCTGATTTGTCTGTTACTAACAGGATATACAGGGAAAGGCTTTCGCGTTCAGGAAACAGGCGCGCTGCTATTCTGTTCCATGCACTGCTCCAGCACCTGATATAAATAAATCACGTCCACAGGCTTTGCGATATGGGCATTCATCCCGGCCTCCAGTGCTGCCGTGACGTCCTCCCGGAATGCGTTGGCTGTCATGGCTATTATGGGAATACTGGCCGCATTATCCCGTGACGCGGCGCGGATAGCCCTGGCCGCCTGGTATCCATCCATACCCGGCATCTGAATATCCATCAGGATAGCGTCACACGTGCGCCCTTCAGGGGAAAGGAACCATTCCAGCGCCTCATTTCCATCTTTGACCCAGTGCACCTGCGCTCCGGCCATCCGCAGCAGTTCCTCCGCAATCTCCCCGTTTAAGTCGTTATCCTCTGCCAACAGGAATTTCCGGCCAAGAAGAGACTTAGGCGGCGTCTCGCCGGGTGACTGAACCGGCATGATCCGCTCCGTTCCCGCCGCAAACAGAAGACTGTTATACAGTGAGGAGGCAAACAGCGGCTTTGCCAGAAAGAGATTGGCTCCCGCCTCCCTCGCCTCGGCCTCAATCTGGCTGTAATCGTAAGCAGTAATAATGATGATAAGTGTATCCGGTCCGACGATAGCACGTATTTTCCGGGTTATCTCGATCCCATCCATATCCGGCATCTGCCAGTCTATCAGACACACATCGTAGTCCTCCTCCGCGTAATGGGCCGTCCGGATCTCTTCCACCGCCTCATGACCGCTGAGCACCCGTTTGGCCATGATACCGAACCGTTCCAGCAGAAGGGACGTATACATGCCGTCATCCGGATCATTATCCGTAACCAGGACCTTCAGCGCGGCCATAGCCGGATACTTTACCTCCTGTCCGTGTGCTTCCGCCAGATGGAACGGCAGTTCTACGGTAAAGACTGTTCCCTCTCCCAGGCGGCTGGACACGGAGATGGTGCCTCCCAGGAGTTCCACCAGATTCTTAGTAATTGGCATTCCGAGACCGGTACCGGTAAATTTTCCATTTTCTCCCGTACGTTCCTGCTCAAAAGGTTCGTAAAGCCGTGCCAGAAACTCCTCGCTCATCCCCCGGCCCGTATCGCTGACCGTGAATCGAAGCCTGACCCTGTTATTCTTACCAGGCAGTCCTTTTACCGCCAGTCTGACTTTGCCTCCCGCAGGTGTAAATTTTACCGCATTTGACATCAGGTTGAGCAGAATCTGGCTGACCCGTACAGAATCACCTATCAGTTCTTCCTCCGTTACATCCTGCAGGGACGTGTGAAAATCAATTCCCCGGGTAGTGGCCTGTGGAAAAATGATGGCTGTAACCGATTCCAGCACCTGCTGAAGGTAAAATGGATCCCGTCCAACCGTCAGCTTTCCCTCTTCTATCTTCGACATATCCAGCACATCATTGATCAGGCCCAGAAGATGCTGACT
>CAUEKH010000032.1 GCA_959018155.1 uncultured Hungatella sp. | reverse complement strand
GCAAACAGCGAGTCAGCATTCTGCACAGCTGCTCCACAGCTCATGGCGATTAGCGCACAGACAAAATATCCGGACATCTGCAAGGACATTTTCCTTGAATTACAGGACGGTTCTGCGGATCTTCTGGCACATCACAGCGCAGTCACCTTCTCTCTGTCCAGCGTAAAGGCAGCCAACGATATGAAGGAAATTACAGACAGCCCGATCTTATCGCCTGTTACGTATATGGTTGATTACGCAAAGTCTGTTCCGGCCGTGGAAAATGCCTCTACACTTCGTGGACTGATTTTTGATCAGATTGTATCACTGGAACTGGGTCAGACGACTCCTGAAAAAGCCGTAGCTGAAGTAAAAACTCAGGCAGAACTTAATATTGATGGTCTTATTATGAAATAAATGGAGAGATTATTATGAAAAAAAAGAACGGTACAGCTTATCTGTTTCTTACCCCGTTTCTGTTACTGGTTTCCATATTTTATATTGTGCCGGCGCTTTTAACGGTTGCCATGTCCATGACAGGTCTGGATTCCGCATTTGTATGGAAATGGAATAATTTCCGCAATTTCTATAAGATCTTCGCCGATCCGAACACGGGAACCATTGTCCGCAATACGCTCCTCTTCGTTCTTTGCACCATTACGATAACCATTGTCCTGGATCTGTTTTTTGCCATACTGGTCACCTATTTCATCAAGAGTGAGAATATATCCAGTTTTTTCAAATCACTGCTCATGATCCCTATGATTACTCCGGTAGTTGTATATTCTATTCTGTGGATCTGGCTGCTGGATGCCGGCAAAAGCGGCGTGATTAACAAACTCTATATGAGCCTGACCGGATCCGATATTCCTCTGAACTGGATTGCAAAATATCCCATGCAGATCGTCATCGCGGCTACCGTGCTGACAAGTCTCGCCTTTGGCGCCATTAATTTTTCAAGCGCCATAAAAAGCATTCCGGATAACCAGTTTAAGGCTGCGAGAATTGACGGCGCCAGCGAATGGGAGATTGTAAAAAGCATTATACTTCCCAATATCCGTTACCATATCCAGTTTATAGCTCTCTGGGAGATGCTGGGACTTTTCACAAATTACGTTACAATCCTGTTGATTACCAACGGAGGACCCAGCAGCAAAACGGAAGTATGGGCATTATCTGCCTACCATAAGGCGTTTACCAACCAGCAGTACGGTTATGGCGCTGCTATTTCCATGGTATTAATTCTGGTAGTAATGGTACTGATGATTTTAATTAACCTGGTCATGCAGCGTCGAAATGACGCTTAACAAGGAGGAGGAAAAGATATTTTGAAAAAACGAAAAGTCCATACTATGAGCAAGGCGGAACTTCGCAATCAGCGGATTGCCTGTGCAGTCGTGGCGCTGTTCTGCCTTCCTATAATCATTCTATACATAACCTTTTTTAAGCAGGCATTTTTCGATGCGGAGACCGGCGCATTTACCATGAAAAATTTTGCTTTTCTCTATCGGACCATGGAACTGAAACTGGCTACCATCCCGCCAATCGGTCCGGCCATGCGCAATACCATTATTTTTACGGTAATTGTAACACTGACAGAAGTAGTAATCAGTTGTATGGCCGGTTACGCGATTTCCCGACTGAATTTTACAGGGCGGTCATTCATAAAAAATATGCTGCTGGTGCTGCGCATGTTTCCAAACCTGCTGCTGCTCATTGGCGTTCTCTATGTACTCATAACGTTTAAAATGGCAAATACGCTTGTGGGGGTCGTGCTGGTAGCCATTGCTTTCCGTATCCCGGGTTCTACCTTTATCATCAGTAACTTTTTTGATGGTATCCCGAGGGATATTGAAAACTCCTGTCTGGTAGACGGCTGTAACCGGTTTTCTGCTTTTTTCCAGGTGATCATTCATCTGGTGAAGCCAGGAATCGCTTCTATTTCCATTTTTTCTTTTCTCAGTGCGTGGTCAAACTATATTTTATTTAACACACTGATTTTTAATTCAAAAACACCGGTCATTGCAACCTACTTAAAATCACTTTCAAGGCCGGAGCAGATGATAGTTGATTACAATACTTTTGCCGCCATGGCAATTGTTTATATGCTGCCGGTACTTGTATTCTTTATTATTTCACAGAAAACGCTGATGCAGGGCAATGTGGCCGGAGGAAAAGGAGTATAATTATGATCAAAATAGAGAATTTGAGAAAAGAATTTGAAAAGGGAACGGTTGCCCTGGATAATATCAATATTGAAATAAACGATGGGGAATTTATTGCTCTGCTGGGCCCGTCCGGCTGCGGCAAATCAACTACCTTAAACTGCATGGCCGGTCTTTTAGATCCGACTGACGGGAAAATTTTATTCGGGGACACGGATGTCACTTCCAAAGCGCCAAAGGACAGAAATATCGGCATGTGCTTTCAGAGTTACGCCCTTTATCCCCATCTGAAAGTAATTGATAATATTGCATTTCCACTCAAGCAAAAAGGCGTCAGTAAAGAGGAACGCCACAAAAAAGCAAGGGAAATTGCAGAAAAGCTGCAGATCGAGCATCTGTTAGACCGGAAACCGACGCAGTTGTCCGGCGGCCAGCAGCAGCGTGTGGCCATGTGCCGCGCCCTCGTAAAAGAGCCCAAAGTTCTTCTGCTGGATGAACCCATGTCAAACCTGGATGCGCGTCTGAAAATAGAGATCCGGGAAGTAATTAAAAAGCTGCAGCAGGAACTGAAGGTAACCTCTGTCATTGTTACTCATGACCAGGAAGAAGCCATGGCGATTGCGGACCGGATTGCAATTCTGGACAATGGACGGATTCAGCAGTATGACACTCCGGACAGACTGTACGAGTATCCGGCCAACCTGTTTGTGGCCAATTTTATGGGAAATCCGCCCATGAATTTTATCGACGGTGTAATTGAACAGAACGCAGACCAGTGCGGACTGCGAATCGGCAAAAGTTTCATTCAGCTTCCACCGCAGCTTCAGAAAAAGCTTGCCGCCTATGTCGGTCACAAAATAAAAGCCGGTTTTCGTTCACACCAGATGCAGACTGCGGAACCGGGAGAAAACGCACTCCCTCTGGAGATTGCCATGGTGGAAAATCTCGGAAAAGAACTCCTGGTGACCGGAAATATCTATGGAAGCCATGTGCGTGTGACTCTGGAGAATATTCAGGATTTCTCCAAATGGAAAGAAAAAGCGGCCAGAGGTGAATCTATGTGGTTACGTCCATCCGGACGGATTAATGTATTTGATAATGAAAGTAAGGTGAATCTGGCCATATGAGATTAATGCTTAAGTCCGCCGATCATTTGCTGATCGGCGGCCACCGCGGCTGTGCGTGTGATGCGCCTGAAAATTCCATTGCCGCCATGGAGGAGGGAATCCGACGCGGGGCTGATTATCTGGAAATCGACCTTCAGCTTACGAAAGATGGCATCCCTGTTGTCTTTCATGATGTGCAGCTGGACAAAAAGACGAAATTGTCAGGCTATGTGCATGAGTATTCTTTTGCACAGTTAAAAGAGGCGGCAGCCGGACTCTGTACCATGGAAGAAGCGATGGAATGGGGATATAAAAATTCCGTATATTTTGGTCTGGAACTAAAAACAGTTCCGCTGAAAATGCAGGAACAGAACAGGAAGCTGGTGGAGAAAATCCCTCTCATATTGAGGAATACCGGGATGCTCTCCAATGTATTTGTATTTGGCCAGGATTACCAGGTACTTAAGTATTTAAAGAAACTCGATCCGGAAGTGACCACAGGCCTGATTGTACCGTTTGTACCGGCTGATCCGGCAGAGCTGATGAGGGAAATGGACGCGACCGTTTATCTGTCCTATATTTACAATATGACACCGGAAATCATTAAGCAGCTTCACGAAGCAGGATTTTTCATCAGTGGAGCGATTCTGAGAGACGACTACTGGGTACAGCAGGCCGTAGAACTTGGAGTGGACATGTTTGAGACTGATAATCCGGAGAAATATACCGGCGTTCGTTGACTCTTCTGTTTTAGTTTGCTAGAATATAGGTAAACTTTAGAAAACTTCATGAAACAGAGGTGCAGAGTATGGCTACACTGCTTGATATCGCAAAAGAAGCCGGCGTCACAAAAGCTACCGTATCGCGCGCGCTGCGGGAGGATCCCACCCTGTCCATAGGCGAAGAGACGAGGAAAAAAATAATCCGGGCTGCCAATGAACTGGGCTACAAGGTTAAAAAGGAAAAAATGCTGTCAGGAGGCCTGACGATTGCTGTCGTAAACAAAGACACCCATTTTTTGAATCAGATTGACAATGCTTACTATTTTTCTGTAAGATACGGAATTGAAAAGGCGTGTCTGGCTGAGGGAGTTTCCTGTTCCTTCATTCCATATAGCTTTCTGAAGCAGCTGCCCTCTCATCTCGATGGAATTATTATTATGGGAAACTTTGAGAAAAGTCAGGTAGAAGAAATCATCGCGGCCTCCCACGAAATTCCTCTGGCATTTATCGGAAAAATCAATTATGAGCCTCAGCGCATGGACTGGATTACTTACGACGTAAAAATATGTGTTTACACAGCCATGCAGTATTTAGCGGATCTGGGGCATAAAAGTGTTCTGTATCTGGGCGGACACGATGTTTTGGGGACACCGGAAGATTACCAGAAGCTGTTTCATTTTAAGAATTATTTAAAAAGCAATCCCGATCTTACATGCGTTGACATCATTGAAGGAGATCATGGCGCGGAGAGCGGTTACTGTATGATGAAAACATGGCTGCAAAAAGCTGACTCGCTGCCTCAGGCCGTATTTGTTTCGAATGATCCGATTGCATTTGGGGTATTGCGCGCCCTGGCCGAGGAAGAGATTGGCGTCCCATCTGAAATTTCAGTCATTTCCATCAACGGAGATGGTCCCGGGGAGTCGACAGCGCCCCCTCTGACAACTGTGGATATCCATACGGATCTCATGGGGGAAGAAGCAGTGCACTGCCTGCTGGAGAGAATCAGAAAAGAGCGCAAAATACCAAAGAAGGTGCTGTATACGCCGGCGCTGATTTGTCGCAGCAGTACGCGACAGAATGTTAAGTTATAAGATATAACGATAACCTGCACGCTCCGTGCACAGGTCACCGTCTTCAATAAAACAGCCAGCCGTCTGAATTATAGTCAGAAGGCTGGCCATCTTTTACTCTTTACCATTTTCCATAGTTTCGATATTTAAATTCCATTCTCCCGGCTGTCGGGCCTGCTTCCCAGCCACGTCATCCCAAGAATCAATACAGCCCCTGCCATCTGCGCGGGCGTCATCGTCTCCCCCAGAACCAGTCCGGACAGGATCATTGCCGTAACCGGATCAATGTAACTTAACACGGCCACCGTCTGGGCAGGCAGTTCCTTCATCCCGGAAAAGTAGAGCAGATAACCGACTCCTGTATGTACAATTCCCACAAATGCCAGCAGAACCCAGGCTGTCGGAGTAACAGTAATCCCCGCTTCCGCTAACGGTTCAAAAGCGGTGATCGCTGTGTATGGAAACAGCACGACTGCCGCCGCGCCAAGCTGCACCGTCGTCATCTCCAGGCCGGACAGCCCCTTCATAAACTGATTAAAAATCATGACGCTGGCATACAGCACAGCCGCCGCCAGTCCGAAGAAAATCCCGAGTAAGTCATTCTCCCCATTTCCCATAAACAGCACGCCTGACACGAGAACCATGCCGAGAACAGCACCCGCCACACAGCCAAGCTTCAGCTTCGTCAGCCTTTCCCCCAGCACCAGCGGGGAGACTAAAATCACAAAAACAGGCGCAAAATAATAGCTGAGCGTCGCGCACGATACCGTTGTAAAACGATACGCCTCAAACAGGAAAATCCAGTTAAATCCAATCGCCGCCCCGGACAGAACCAGCATCAGCCAGTTTTTTCTGATTGCCTTCCAGTTAAGGGGCTGTCTCATAGCCAGTCCCGCCCCTGTAAGGAATACGCAGCCCACAATCCCTCTGATCAGCGCAATCACACTGGAGGGCAGTGCAATCCATCTCACAAACAGGCCAATGCTGCCGAACATCAGCATCGCTGTAATAATACGAACTTTAGCTTTCATAAATATTCGATTCCTTCTCTGAACTGTGATTTACTTTAGAAGGTTTCGGTGCCTGTCACTCTTATCATGGTTTCGCCGTCAAATCAGCTGCAGCTTCTCCATGGCATATTCAATTCCGTCCGCCTCCACATTCTTTGTAAAAAACGTCGCGTAAGGCTCCAGTTCCACGTCATGGTGCCCCATCAGAATGCAGTTTTTGGCATATTCAAACATGGATAAGTCGTTGGTGCTGTCCCCGAAGACATACACATCCTCCAAGGGAATTCCGTACTTCTCCTGAACCACTTCAATAGCCGTGGCCTTGGAATGGCCGGCCGGTACGCATTCGTAGAAATTGCCGCCCCGGTCGATGATATCGAAATCGAGTCCCAGCGCCCGGGAAAATCCGGCCAGATCGCTGTTCTCATCCGTCATCACACAAAGTTTGTCGAAATCGTAGCAGTCTTCCTCCCAACCGTAGGGAGATAAATTACCGCCTGCCGCGATATTGGATCGGATCACTTCCAGCCGTGGGATTCTCGACTTCTCCTTCTGGAAATAACAGCCTTCTGTTCCCTCTAAGACCCCATCCAGTCCATAGCGCAGGACATCCTTTTTTATCTGCAGCCCGCGCTCATGGGGAATCGTAGCGGAATACAGCACTTCATCCCCCACAATGATCCTGGTCCCGCAGCCACAGCAGTACCCGTCCACTTCCACCAGGTCCTTGATGGGCCCAATCAGACAGTAGGTCCTGCCGGAGTTAATAAACACGAGATGGCCTTTGGCGCGTGCGCGGGCCAGCGCCCGCTTCGCGCTCTCCGGCACAGTCTTATCCACCTCGGATAAAAGTGTTCCGTCAATATCAAAAAATAATGCTTTTCTGCTGCCCGTCATTCATCACCTCGAAAACGTATCGTTCCCGTCTTTTCATCCATACTTTCTACGATAGCGAGGGATTCCACCCGGATCCCTTCGGCCCGCAGACGGTCGCCGCCCGGCTGGAAGCCTTTCTCGACAACGATCCCGGCGCCGACAAGTTTCGCTCCGGAGTCTTTCACGATTGCAGAAAGCCCTTCCAGAGCCTTGCCATTTGCAAGGAAGTCGTCAATCAGCAGGACCTTATCGCCTTTTCCAAGGAATTCCTTTGACACCATGATGTCATAGACGCCTCCGTGGGTAAAGGATTCTACCTTTGTGGTATAGACGTCACCGGCGATATTCTTCGTCTTTGATTTCTTGGCAAATACGACCGGCACATTAAAAAACTGCGCCACGATACATGCGATACCAATGCCTGACGCTTCAATCGTCAGAATCTTGTTCACCTCGGAATCGGCAAAGCGTCTTTTAAATTCTTTTCCGATTTCCTCGAACAGCTTAATATCCATCTGGTGGTTCAAGAAGCTGTCTACCTTCAGCACGTCGCCGGATTTAATCTTTCCGTCTTTTCGTATCCTGTCCTTTAAAAGCTGCATAAAGGTGTTCCCCCTAATCGTATTTATTTAATTACTGCATTCTCAACTAAAAAGTCTACTGTTTTGGTGGAAATGAGGTAATCGTCTACCGCATAGGCGCCGGCTGTCTCAATCAGCTGATCCTTGCTCTCGTATCCCATTTCCTTGGCAAACGCATCGCGATCCTCATCGGTAATGGTGATTCCTTCTTTCTCCGCAATTGCGTGGAAGGCCAGTCTCTGTTCCACCGCTGACTCTGCCATAATCTGCAGCTGCGCCTTAAAAGTATCAATATCCATGCCGAAGAAGGCGGATGTAAAGGTATTTAAATCAATTCCGTAGGCAGCGGCCTGATTCGTATAATTGGCCACATAGTTATTATAGTTGGCGTCAATGGCCTCCTGCTTCGTCTCAATCTGGCAGTTATCAAGAACAGTCTTGATCAATTCATCTTCCATCTGCACCTTTGCCTGCTCTTCCTTCTGGTCGAGAATAGACTGACGGATGCTTTCTTTGTACTCGTCTACTGTCTTGTACTCAGATACTTCCTGGACAAAGGCATCATCCAGTTCCGGAATCTTCTGTTCCTGAACATTGTTGATCGTCACTTTAAATACAACGTCCTGGCCGGCCAGCTCTGCATTGCCGTAATTCTCCGGGAAGGTAAGGTTTAAAGTTACCTCGTCTCCCTTTTTCGCACCGATAAGTCCGGACTCAAATCCGTCAATATAGGAGTGGGAACCGATAACCAGATCCTGTCCCTGAGCGGTTCCGCCGTCAAACGCCACATCGTCCTTGGTACCGACATAATCAATGTTTACTTTATCGCTGTCCTCTACGGCGCGGTCCACATCCGTAAATTCCGCCTTCGCCTCACGGCTTCTTAAAATCTCTGCGTCGACTTCTTCATCGAGAACCTCCACCGGCTGCTTTGTCACTTCAATTCCCTTATATTCGCCAAGTGTAACGGTTCCGTTGTCAACTGTCGATAAATCCACAGTCGCCATCGTCTCCGGTTCCGTCGTCTCCGCCTCTGTACTCTGGGCTGTCGTTTCTGCCGCTGTCGTCTCCTCCGCCTTTTTACTGGAGCAGCCGGTAATCACAGACGCCGCAACAAGACCACAGATACATACTTTAAAAATTTTTCTCATAATACTTTCCTTTTCCTTCTACAAATATAATTAAGCCTGTCAAAGTGCTTCCTGTCAGTTTACCATATCGGACCGCTTAAAAAAAGTCTTTTTCCTGAAATTCACAAAAATTTCAGAAAGCCTTCACAATTCATTTCTCCCTGCATTTATTTATAAAATGCCTTAAATGCCTTGTATGTATTGTATACATCTAACTTGGAGGCCAGTTCAAACGGGGAGTGCATGGACAGAATCGGCACACCGAGATCGACCACATCCACGTCCATATGAGCCACATATTTGGCAATCGTTCCGCCGCCGCCGGCATCCACTGCGCCGAGTTCGCCAATCTGCCAGTATACGCCTTCCCGATCCATCATGGCGATTACCCTTGCCATCAGTTCCGCGCTGGCATCGTTGGATCCCGACTTTCCGGCTACACCGGTATACTTTGTCAGCACACAGCCTTTATTGATATAGCAGGAATTGCGCTCCTCGTAAACCGCCGGGAAGGTCGGATCGTAGGCCGCGTTCACATCGGAGGAAAGACAGATGGAGTTGCGGAGGACATTCTTCGCGTCAGCCCCCTCCATATCGGCCAGCGTCTCAATGTAATGAAGGACGTAATCGGAATTTAAACCGGTATTTCCCTCGGAACCCGTCTCCTCTTTATCTGTCAGGATAGTCACGGTTGTGTACTCCGGCTGCTTTGTGTCAATCTCAGCCATGAGAGCCGTATAGGCGCACACACGGTCATCCTGGCCATAGGCGCCGATCATGCTGGCATCCAATCCCACATCGCGGGCCTTCTGTGCCGGAACCATCTCGATCTCGGCGCGGAGGAAATCAGCCTCCGTAATACCGTAGCGCTCATTCAAAAGCTGAAGTGCCAGAAGCTTCACCGGTTCCTTTAACTCCTCTTCATCGAGGTACGGAACAGAACCAATGATAATATTGAGTTCCTCACCCATTAATCCCTTCTTTAAAGTCCGCTCATTCTGCTCAGAAGCCAGATGTGGAAGCAAATCGGAAATACAGAATACCGGATCTCCCTCATTCTCACCGATGCTCACATTCACAACCTCTCCATCCTGTCTTACAATGACGCCGTGCATGGCCAGAGGAATCGTCCCCCACTGGTATTTGCGGATTCCGCCGTAATAGTGAGTCTTAAAATATGCGATATCGCTCTTTTCATAGACCGGATTCGGCTTTAAATCGAGACGCGGGGAATCAATATGGGCGCCATTCATGCGCACGCCGTCCGCCACCGGACGTGTTCCAAATGTAGTCGCAATGATTGATTTCTTTCTGTTGACAAAATAGACTCTGTCTCCGGCGGCGTATTTCCTGCCCGCCTCAATCGGGGTATAGCCTGCCTTTTCCAGAATCTCTACGGCCTTTGCCACACATTCCCGCTCCGTCTTTCCCTGGTTAAGGAACTCCTTGTAGCCCTCGCAGAAGGCCTTTGCCTCCTCAATCTGCTCCGGTGCATCTTTTGCGATGTTGGGGAACTTCCAGGTCAGTTCTTCCTGTAATTTCTGTCCCCTGCTCTTTTCTTTTTCCATGATGTATTTCCTCCATATTTTATTAATCCATTGTATTCTTAAAGTGGGTGAAATCAGACCCGCCCTCAAACATTATAATCCGAACAGTTCCACGCTGTCCAGTGCCAGGGTAAACGGGCCGTCATTGACCAGTTCAATCTCCATATGAGCGCCAAATACCCCGTGTTCCACAACGAACCCCCGCTCCCGGCAGCGTCCGAGGAAGTATTCATACAGTTCCTCCGCCTGCTGCGGAGAACCCGCTTTTGTGAAGCTGGGCCTGTTGCCCTTGCGGCAGTCGGCGTAAAGCGTAAACTGGCTTACAACGAGAAGCCCGCCTCCCACCTCCGCCAGAGAAAGGTTCGTCTTCCCATTCTCGTCTTCGAAAATACGAAGCTTGCATATCTTATCCACCATCCGGTCCGCCACCTCCCTCGTATCGGAATCCGACACGCCAAGAAGGATCAAAAATCCCCGTTCAATGGCCCCAACCCGCTGTCCTTCTACCGACACAGCGGCGCGGGTAACTCTCTGCAGTACTGCTTTCATTGTGATCTCCTGTTTTCTGGTTCTCTTATTTTAAAACGAGCCGCAGATACTCAAGAAGCGTCTCAGTCGCCTCCTTCCGATACACGATTTCCCTCGTAAGCACCGGATAATCGGTGATGATATTGTCCACCCCCAGCATCTTCATGCGCTCCATCTCACTCTTATTATTAACCGTCCACGCATGGATGGCTTTTCCTTTTTCGTGGGCCGCCTCCACCAGCTTTCCGCTCACAAAGCTGGAACGGATGCTGATAAAATCAATGGAATCACTGGAATAGTAATCCCCGTAAGCCGCCGAAATAATATAGCCCGTCCTGATGTCCGGCGCCTGCTCCTTAATCTTCGTCAAGTACGACAGCCTCGTGGAGGTCACCACGCACTGCTCTTCCATCTGGTACTCTCTTATCATCGCCACCACCTTGTCCGGCAGAGCACTGTCTTTTCCCAGATTCTTAATCTCGATATTCATATTGACACGGCCCTTACAGAACTCCATAATATCGGAAAGCGCCGGGATCCTCTCCCCGGTAAATTCTTCTGAGAACCACTTTCCCACATCGAGTTCCTGCAGTTCCGCGTAGGTGTAGGAACTGATGGCCCGGTTGATTCCTGCTACTCTTCTCAAATTCGTATCGTGGCCTAAGACCACCACGCCGTCCTTCGTCTCCTGCACGTCAATTTCCACGAAATCGGCCATATCCTCCACAGCCTTCACCATGGCGGCCATGGTATTCTCCGGCGCCTCCCTGGAACTTCCCCGGTGGGCCGTTATCTGTACCGGCGTCAGGATATCTGAGGTAATGGCAGAACCATTTCTCACCACATCGAAGAGAAAAATCAGGCTCACCACAGCGGCCGCCCCGATGACACAGATACTCATCCGGCCCATAATTGATTTTTTTGCAGGGTAGGAGAAATCCCACCTCGCATCCTGGCTTTTCCGGTTGCCATACTGGTAGTACTGAACCCCCAGCGCCGCAAAATTCCCCACCGTGAGCAGAATACTTCCCAGGAAAATCAGGACCAGCTCAATTCTGTCACAGACGGCCGGAAGAACGGCCAGGGCCATCTGGTTATCTGTAAATAAGACCATCCCGACTGCCGCCACCAGTACGCAGAACGCGTAAGCCACATGGATCAGCAGGATCAGTCCCAGATAGTAACCGGCCATCAGCAATACCGTCCGAACCATGTGGTTCCGGAGAATGCAGCGGCTCCTGTGATATCCATCCCTGAAATTCTTCTGTTCAATCATGCAGGCATGAAATGTATAAAGCCCCGGCACGACAACCAGAATCAGGATCACCACGGCTGCCGCAAGTCCCAGCCTTCCAAGGGGCTGTTTGAGCAGTTCCGATATCACAAAATTCAGCGGCTTCACGTGTGCCAGCACACGGTAAACCAGATATAAATTGGCAATCGAGTAATTTGCCAGAATCAGCAGTCCCAGCTTCCAGTTCTTCTTTCGAATCTCATCGAAAAGTTTCTGGCAGCCGCCAATGAATATCTCTCCCAAAGTCAGCTTTCTGCAATAGGCGGCTCCCTGAAACAGTGTGAGAAGGCACCCTGTTTCGAAGGACAGAAAAATGATTCCGACAATCAGAGCCGCCAGAATCATCAGAATCGTTCCCGGCTTAAGCAGAAAGAAGCCGATATTTCCGGCCGTCAGATAGCTGTATCCGGCCATTTTTAACGACCAGCGAAGCCCGCTGCTTAACAGCAGCAGATAGAGGGGCGCGGTAAGCAGGCGGTACAGGACTTCAAAAAGCAGGGCATTCTTCTGGTTAAACTTTAGAACCTGCCACGTCTCTTTTGTCAGCGTCTTCATACTTCAACCTTCTATCCTCGCTTATTTTGTTAAAACGCAGCCCTGGCAGATACTCCCACCATGGCTGCGCATTTTACGGTAACTCTTCCTCTGCCGCCTCGTCTTCGTCGGGCGGATCATTCTCCTGCAGGCGCTGGGCCTCAGCCAACTCTAAAATCGCCTGGTTTAAAGAAAACATCTTAACATCAAGCATGTTTACCACATCGGCACACGCCTTCAGTTCCTGCTGTAAATACGCCGGTGCATTCCCCTCGAATTTATAATAAATCTTATGTTCTAAGCTGGCCCAGAAATCCATGGCAATTGTCCTGATCTGGATCTCCACCTTCGTATCCACCGGTCCGTCTGTCAGATAAATAGGGATTGTCACCACCATGTGATAACTCTTATATCCATTGGGCTTCGGGTTCTTGATATAATCCTTCACGTAGAGCACGGTAACGTCGCTCTGCTTCGTAATCATCTCCGCTATATGGTAAATATCCGATGTAAAAGAACAGATAATCCTGATTCCCGCAATATCGCTTAACCGCTCCACCATGTTGTCAATCGTCACTTCAAATCCGTACCGTTTTAACTTCTTCACGATACTGTCCGGCGTCTTCAGCCTTGATTTGATGGCATAGGATTTCCGGCCGTTCTCCGTATTGGTCATCGTCAAATGCTCGCTGTACT
>CAUEKH010000031.1 GCA_959018155.1 uncultured Hungatella sp. | reverse complement strand
TACGTCCCGGTAAACTCCGGCATCAGCATCATCCTGATGGACCGCCTCGGCCTCTCCAAAACGCCCTCGTCGATCAGTTCGTTCAAAACCCTCATCAGTTCCATATTGCCGGCAACACCGGAAGCGTTGTCGTTGGCGCTCGTCTTCGGATGGCATAAGTGAGAGACTACCATGATCTCCTCTTCTTTTAAATCCGTCCCCTCGATCACTGCCGTCACATTGTTAAGGGTTCCGTCATATAGCTTCGCGTCCACATAAGCTTTCGCCGTGGGGTACTGCTTCTTCGACTTTCCTTCCTGATAGTCCGCCTGCATTTTTCTGCACAGGGCTCTCAGCCGGTCCGCCTGCACATTATTTAATACGAAGCCGAAGATATAGGAATCCGTCTCTTCCCTCGACCAGCTAAAGGATAAATGCTGTCTGGCCTCTGCCATCTCGGCCCTGGTCCGGAAGCCATCCATGTTGCTCATGGTTTCCGCAATCATTCCTGCCGCCCCGCACTTTAAAACAGCCCATGAATAGTAATTTCTCGGGTGGCCGTCAATCAGGACTAATTTTCCCCTTAAATCCAGACTCTCCAAATCGTAATTTTTCTCGTCCGGGCCATGGTCCAGCAGAACGATTTCCAGTCCCCCTTCCCGATAATCTGCGGCACAGCTTCTCGAAATGACTGAGTTGCAGTTTACCGCAAAATCGCACAGCCGCTCTTCATACGGGCTCTCCAGTTCAAGCCATGCGGACTTAATGGACCACTCCCTGTACATATGGCTCGTCCAGTAGGTCGTTTTTTCATTTGAAGGGAACGACAGGATTTTTGCAGAGATTCCTTCCCCTTCCAGCTTCTCTCTGCAGAATACCGCTGCTTTTCTGTAATCCTCCGAGACAGGAATCCTGTGAAATTCCATCAGTTCCTGAATCGTGCGCCTTGCTTTCTGCCCCGACACTTTACCGGCGATTGCCGGTATGTAATCCATAATCATAAACCGTCCCCTCTTCTCTCATCTTCCTCATATGTGTTTATATATACAAAAAATTATCCTGAGCAGACGCCATTGCCCGCAAAAGATAATTTTTTCTCTCTATTATTTGTGAATTATAAGTGATATTAGCACGTTAATCTGTTATAAGTCTGTAAAATACTTTACAAAAATTGAATTTCCAAAATATGTATTGTAATATTACCAAAAAATATATTAAAATAAGATATCATAGCTTACAGAAAGGACGTTATTTATGCCTATACAGCCCCAACCACCATCTCACGAATTTGACATTCTCCAATACTCTCCATGGCTGGCAATGGATGACATTGATTGGAGTTTTCTCATAGAAAACCTGGTTCCGGTCCCATATCAGAACGGAGAGGTTTTATATAACGTGGACGAGATTCCGTCCACAGTTTTCCTGGTTAAGGAAGGGCGTGTCTGTCTCTCCATCTACAGCATGAACGGGGATGAGCGCATTGTTTTCATCGCCGAATCCGGCTGTCTGCTGGGTGATGTCTCCATCATCAACAATATGCCGAATTTATGCAGGGCCACCGTAGTCACCAATTCCCTGATTTACAAGATCCCCGCATATCAGTTCCGGGAAAAAATAACAGCGAATTTAAGCCTCTGCAGAAATATGATGATTTCCATGTCACGGACGACACAGCTGCTTATCCTGCAGATGAAGCTGCTCTCCTTCCATAATTCCGTTTACCGTGTCTGCTACGCGCTGATTCATCTCGTCCACCAGTACTCTTCTCCCACCATCGGAGGCTACAAGGTGAATATGAAATTTTCTCATCAGGATATCGGCAATTTAACCGGCCTTTCCCGCGTCTCGGTGTCCAATATCCTCTCCGACATGGTCAAGCACGGGATTATCGGAAAAAGCGGAGGCTTTTACTTAATCAAGGATGTAGACGCGCTGTATGAACTGCTGCATAAAAATGAAGATTCATGATTTTTTTTGCTTTTGTAAAGAATTTTACAGTTAATTACCGGCCAAAATGTTATATTCCTATCATGTAAAACAGAAAAACAACAAATTTACATCAGGAGGAACTGTAATGATCGAACATTTGGTTAGTGATTTTGTAAAAGAAGCCCCGCCATACGTCGTCGGCGTTTCAGAGACTGGAATCGTCAACAATCCGAACATCAAAGAAGTCATCCGTCTCGCCACCAATGAGAATCCCTACGGCGTGGCGCCTGCGGCTGTGGAGGCCATGGTGAAAGCCGCATTTTCCACCAACAGATATCCGGATGTCCGCGGTATGGCCCGTCGACAGAAGCTGGCCGATTTAAAGGCACTGAAGCTTGAAAACGTCAAGGTGTGCGAAGGTGCTACCGTAGGTTTAGGACAGATCGGGGAAGTTTTTCTCCGCCAGGGCGACGAAGTGATCTTATCCACCCCCACCTCCCCTGCTTACTTAAATATTGTCAAGAAAAACAGGGCGGTTCTCGTGGATGTTCCTTATGATGAGAATATGGAACTCGACCTCAATGCCGTCTACCAGGCCATCACGCCCAAAACAAAGCTTATCTTCTTCTGCAATCCCAACAATCCGACCGGAACGCTGCTGGATGATGAAAAGCTGTACCAGTTTATCAAGAAAGTACCTCCCCATGTCGTTGTAGTTGTTGATGAGGCTTATATTCATTTTGTGGAAGAGCCTAATTACAAGAGCATGATCTGCGCCATTGACGACAAGACCAACTTAATTGTGGTACAGACCTTCTCCAAAATATACGGTCTGGCCGGCGCGCGTGTCGGTTATATGATGTCAAATGCAGAGATCATTCACTATCTGCTGCAGAATTCCACCGGTTTCTGCGGAAACAAATTTGGTCTGGCCGGCGCCGAAGCCGCGCTGGATGATACGGAATTCCCTGCAAAGGTCCGGAAGAATAATTCCCACTGCCGCAAATACTTAACCGATGAACTGACCGCGCTGGGCTTTCGCGTGTTCCCCTCCGCTGCCAACTTCATCTATTTCGACTCCCACGTCAATCCCGCCTGGCTGGCCGATGAGTTGATGAAACGCGGCGTATTGATCCGCGGAAACTTTAAGTATAACCGCATTTCCATTGGCACAATGCACGAGAATGAGGTGGCGGTTCATTACATAAAGGAAATTCTTGGGAAGTAAATAAGGCTGTCACAATGCTGAGTGGGGGTGTCCCGAAATCGGGACACCCCCACTACTCATATGGTGATTCAAATAATTCTGTTATTTTCATATGAAGTCCCTTCGCCAGCTGCTCCATCTCTTCCATCGACGGGCTGACTTCTCCACGGCATATTCTCGATAAGGCTGACCGCGACACCCCTGATGCTATTTCAACCTGCCGGAGGGACAGATTTTTCCGTTCCATGATTTCCTTCAGCAGTATCTTCATTTCTCTATCATAACACTTGTTTTGACAAGACACATCTGGAATTATCTGCCATGATAAAATATGTGTCCCGATTTCGGGACAACGCATCATATTTCTGAACAGAAACCGTATTACTAATTAGACGCCCATATTCAGCCCTCCGTAACAGTCGCCAGATATCATACAGGCCTTTCTACCTGGCTCGATCATTTGCAGAAATAAACAGGATCATTCCAACCATATTATAATTAAGGAGGTACTACAATGAATCAGGAAAACACAATACGACCAGATGACGAATTCCATGCAATCATGAAAGAGATGGAGAGGCGCGCCATCGTCCCGAAAATCCACAGGGAACTATGTATTCTGAAGCAATGGGGGCTGCTGCCCGTTTACCATTTCTTTTTGGAACATTGGCTGAAGAGCAAACGCAGGAAGAAAAACACGGACCTCTGACAGCACAGACCGGGATTGCATGGCAGCGGAAGCCGATTTGGGGTATTCCCTACACTCTCCCCCGTTCTTTCCTGTATTTGAGCGGCGTCATATCCGTCATTTTCTTAAAGACCCGTTCAAAATACGTAACACTCTCAAAGCCAAGAACCTCCGAGATCTCCGTCACCGAATACTCGCTGTCGCCCAGCAGTTCCTGCGCCTTTTTCACCCGGGTGATATTGCGGTATTCGTTGACGGAAAATCCGGTCACCTCCCGGAAAATTCTGCTTAAATAGGATTTGCTGATGTAGAAGCGGGCCGCCAGTTCTTCCAGAGATTCGTCTGTGTCGTAATGGTGGAGCAAATAGTCCGCCACCTCATGGACCTTCTGGTGCTTTGCCGTCCGGACCGTGGAAATATCGCTTCCGTCCTTTCTCAGCACCTTTTTCTTTCGGCAGCGGTAAATTAGCAGGAGAATCTCCGCCAGCTTTAATTTTACCATGGACTCATACTGCCCCTGCTTTTCCTCCATCTCCTTTCTGATGGAAAAGAGAAGATACTTTACCTGTTCCCACACTTCACCGGGCAGTTCCGTCACACCGTAATTTTCCTCAAACAGCTTTTCCAGGGATAAAAGCCCGGCCTGTTCCAAAAACTCCCCAACCCCTTCCCGGCTTATCTGAATCAGAATCCTGTCATGGTATGATTTCCCGGCCATACTCGTCTTATGAATCTGCTGGCGGTTCACCAGCACAACCATCCCTTTTTTCACATGGTACGTCTCTCTGTCAATAAAATAATACCTTTCTCCCTCCAACAGAAAATACACTTCAAAACTGTCGTGGAAATGTTTCACCTGCATGGAAAATTCGTGGTCCCTCACCACCTCGTCCACGGTCAGCCATGTCATTTTCTCTGAAAATACCGTTCTCTCCATCTTTTTCTCCATTCTGTAGCCAAAAGTACGAAAATCCATGAAATAGAACCAATTATATTAGATTTATAATACTATAAAGCAGTATAATAAGCAACAGAAACAGGGGAAGCAAGCGGATAACCCACAGACTTATGCCGGTTACCGCCAGCAGACAATGAAACCAGTTCAGGAGGATTAAGACATGAAATACGCAGATAACAAAGTACGTGATTTAAAAATTGCCTACATCGGCGGCGGTTCCAGAGGCTGGGCATGGACCTTCATGACCGACTTATCAATGGATGATTCCTTAGGCGGCACGATCCGTCTTTACGATATCGACGAGCAGGCAGCAAAGAACAATGAGGTGATTGGCAACAAGCTGACCGCCAGAGAAGACACCATCGGAAAATGGGATTATGTGACATGCCCGACCATCGGCGAAGCCTTAACAGGCTGTGATTTCGTCGTTATTTCCATACTCCCGGGTACATTTGACGAAATGGCATCGGATGTTCATTTACCGGAACGTCTCGGTATCTACCAGTCCGTAGGCGATACCGCCGGCCCTGGCGGAATGATCCGCGCACTCCGCACCATCCCGATGTTCGTGGAAATTGCGGAAGCAATCAAGAAGTATGCGCCTGACGCATGGGTTATCAACTACACAAACCCGATGTCCTTATGTGTGAAAACCTTATACCACGTTTACCCACAGATCAAGGCATTTGGCTGCTGCCATGAAGTATTTGGCACTCAGAAGGTACTGAAGGGAATCTGTGAAGAGACATTCGGTTTCCATGATATTGACCGCCGCGACATCCATATCAATGTTCTCGGTCTCAACCATTTTACATGGCTTGACAAGGCTTCCTACAAGGGAATTGATTTATTCCCGGTTTACCGCGATTATATTGACAGCCACTACGAAGAGGGCTACAGTGAGCCTGATAAGAACTGGGCCAACAGCACCTTCGACTGCGCCCACAGGGTAAAATTCGATTTATTCCGCAGATACGGACTGATTGCCGCTGCCGGCGACCGCCACTTAGCAGAGTTTATGCCGGGCGGAGAGTATTTAAAGGATCCTGAGACAGTAGCAGGCTGGAAATTCGGCCTCACCACTGTTGACTGGAGAAAACAGGATTTACAGAACCGTCTCGCAAGAAGCCGCCGCCTTGTTTCCGGCGAAGAAGAGATCGAACTGAAGCCGTCAGGAGAAGAAGGAATCCTTTTAATCAAATCCCTCTGCGGCCTCACCCGCACCATCAGTAATGTCAATATCCCCAACTGGTCATTACAGATTCAGAACCTGCCAAAGGATGCCATCGTCGAGACAAACGCTGTCTTCAGCCATAACTCCATCCAGCCAATCGTGGCAGGTGAAGTTCCGGAAGACGTAAAAGAACTGATTATGCCTCACGTAGAGAACCATGAGAGGATCTTAAAAGCCGCTCTCACATGCGACCGCAGCCTCGTATACGATGCGTTTTTAGCAGACCCGCTGGTTAAGGGCCGCGCCTCTGAAGAGGATGTAAAGAAACTGGTGGATGACATGATTGCCAACACTATGGCCTATCTCCCTGAAGGCTGGAAATAAACGGAAAAACAGAGGAAAAGAAAAGTACTCCGGCATCAAAGGGCGGGGGACATAAGAAAGTAATATTGCTTTTTGCATGAACGGCATGGCTTCGGTCATGCCGTTTCCTGCAAATCCTCGTATTTGTGTGCCCTCTGAATGAATCTCTAAATCTTCACTCTTTCGTTCCTGTACTTTGATTTCCTGCCGTAAGCGGTGAGTGTCTACCTTGAGCTGCACCTGTTCGTCCTCATAAGTCTTACTCATAAGGGCAAATCGTTCAACGGTGATGCGCCCGGAAACATTGTCCTCATAGACGCGGATAAACAGTCAGTCAAGCTTTGCAAGGCGGCGTTCTGCCTGTGCAAGCTGTCTCTTGTAGCTTGCACAGAAAAGGCGACCAACCTATTACAGTTGATCGCCTTTGGTTTATCCCATTATTAAGTTACCATCCACGAATTGCATTAACGACAAAGCTTGTGTTCCATCCAATAACTTTGTCTGCTACTGCTTAACGACACATCTAAACTACACAAAGGGCAATGATTATCGCCAAATTAAAAGTTGTAAAAAGATTGTTTATATTGTCACTGCGTTCACTTATAGAGTTCGCCATCTCAACAAGTTTGCCATTGATTCAATTAGAATTCTTTGCTGTCTCCAGAAACTTTGGACATAAGTTCTCCTTTACCCTTTGTAGCAGTAGACAATTATTCATCATTTTCTGCCTCATCATCCATATTCATTTCCAATTTGTAATAAATGTCGATATCTCTAATAATACCATCTATGTCGACATTATCAAGTTCTTGTGTCCAATCTTGCAATTCATTGATTGTTATGATTTCTTCAATGGCTTTTCTATACCTTTCCTCAAGAACCTTCATACCGTTTGAGCGCAAAGCAATGTAACGCCCCAAGTCCGCCAGAACTGCATCTTTTTGTTGCTTCGTCTTTATTACAAAGCTAATTGGAAAGTGCATAACCTTGTCTATATCGAGAAGATATTTATCGTAATTATTCACTTCGGTCACTTGGAAGAATCTACCGACCGGTCGCATAACAAAGTCAATACCTCCGTCGTTTGCGTTGGTGCGTCCTGTCTTGTAAAGTTCAAGTTCAACTTCGGCAATTGTTTCTTTTGTGTAGCCAAAATATACCTTGATATTCTTATAATGATTTTTCAAAATAGCGTAACTGATTATCTCAAAAATTCGTGCTTCGGCATCTTCGGTAAGTAAAGCATTAATGGTAGATTTCTTTTTTCCATAATCAGCTAAGCTTTTTAATTCTTCTAAAATTTCGATTAGCGCATGGTCTTTTGCCATAAGCAATTCAATATATTTTTCAATAATTAGACAGGAGACTTTGCTTATGTCGTATCCCTCAACATAAATATAATCAATATGAATTAGATATTTACCATTATTGATAATTATTAGGTCGTTTGAAACATCTTTAATTTTATTGTGAAACTCTCCATTTACACGAGAGTTTAATGCGTGATTTTGCAACTTGCTACCGCCATACAGGCTACGACAAAAATTAAACAAACGCATATAATCATAGCCTTCAAATCGGCGGTATTCATCTGCATTTTCATAAAAATCATTCTGGTAAAAATACAGAATGGAGTATATGGCATAAATGTTAGCCAAACTACGTCGAGTTTTGCTATTTCCATGGACTGCTTTCATCTTTTTATCTAAATATTGGAGCATGGGACTACAATCATATATTTGTTGATAGTCCTTTGGGTATTCTTTCTTTAGAATTTCATCAACAAAGCTTTCCGTTATCTTCATATTTACTCACCTCGTACATATTTTGATTTAGCATTCGTCTTGCGCGCCTTGACCTTTTCGAGTTTTTTACCATTCCTCATTGCAGTAATTCCTGTTCTACGAAGCCCAATTTCATAATAATCCTCGTTGAGATCGATACCCACGGCAATTCTTCCTAATCGGACTGCTACTGCCGATGTCGTAAAAGAGCCTGAAAACGGGTCTAATACTACATCTCCGGGTCTGGAAGAAGCCTTTATAATTCTTTCCAAAAGAGCTTCCGGCTTCTGTGTTGGATGATTCTCATACTCATTCATCTTGAATCTTACGCGAGTAAAATCCCAGACATTTCCCGGCACTTTTTTAGAATTATAAGGCTGCGGGGGATCCTTTCGATAATCGATCAATTGTCTTTGAGCACCAGTTTTAGCTTCAACAAGAATGTCTTGATAATTAAAGGTGTATGTACTTTTATTTTCTTTATTTATCATCAAGATAGGCTCATATAAGGAGCCGTATATTTTCTTGGATTGTACACCAGAACTGTCATATGTCCATACAATTCTACATAATACATTGTATTTTTCGGACACATATATGTCCAAGTACGGCATATGCTGCGTTGCAGTCATAAAATACATTGTTCCCTCATCAGAAAGAACTCTCATGCTTTCGTCAATCCACAGCTTGCACCAATCAATATATTCTTGAACAGATTTCCACTTATCGCTGCTGTTTCCAAAATCTTTTCCAATGTTGTATGGCGCATCAGCAAAAATCAATTGCACCGATTTGCTTTTCATTTTTTTCAATACCGACAAACTATCTCCCCAAATTGCCATTGAATTATTGCTATTGAGATATTCTTCGTCTATATCCGAAGAAAAAAGGGAGGTGAAATCAAACTCTATATCCGGGTAAGATTCTATTTCTCTTGTTGTGGGTATTTCTTCAAATATAAATGCCATCTGTCCATCACTATTCGTTCTCATGTTTTATCCTCTCAATGCCATCTGGAATGAATTCTAAGATATCGTCTACGCCACAATTAAGTGTGTTACATATCTTCTCAATTGTATCAAGGGAAAGATAATTATCTCATTTCAGCCGTGTGATGATATTGGCACTAAAGCCAGCTTGCTCCACCAATTCTGCATTACTAACATCTTTATCAATCCTCAAATGTAACAGTTTCTTGTAAGTTACTGCCATAACATTCTCTCCTTGCAATTCATAGATATAATATCACGAACGCGTGAACAAATCAATCGCTATACCGGGGGCGATCAGACAGAAAGACAGCCGCCCCTTTTCAATCCCAAAAGACTTGTATCCCATTTCGGTGTCCTCGTCCGTCATAGTGCAATGATTATAGCAAAAGTATAAATAAACCTATTGCTTCCACGCAAGGGTAAAAAAACAAACGATACCTGGTCAAAAACCAAGTATCGCTCATCTTTTCGTTAGCCAATCCTGTCTGACAGATGCAGTAAGTGTAATTTGGGGTAAATTACTTTCTTACGAGCACCCGTCTAAATGCCGGAGTCTTTTTATTGTATCGCATGATTCTTTTCACTTTTTATGTACTTACGCCTCTAAAAAGTTCAGTGTAAAATGCGCCTTCCCCTGCCCGTCTATTTCCATAATCATGAAAGACGGTTTCCTTCCATCCTGTCTC
Source organism: uncultured Hungatella sp. (assembly GCA_959018155.1). Taxonomy (GTDB): domain Bacteria; phylum Bacillota; class Clostridia; order Lachnospirales; family Lachnospiraceae; genus Hungatella. The sequence continues at coordinate 3,725 of CAUEKH010000031.1, read as the reverse complement.
GGATACGATAAACTTCCGGGATTCAATATAATAACCCCATCCTGAACCTCATAAAACGGCCTGTGGGTATGACCATACATCACGATATCAATTCCCCTGTCTCTTGCCTCCTGTGCCAGCCGCTCTGCGCCGAGGGAAACGTTATAATAGTGGCCGTGGGTCAGAAGTACCTGGTAATCGCCGATTTTCAGTTCTTTTTCCCGGTCGAGATTCGAGAAGAAATCATTGTTTCCAAGGACCATTTCCAGATCACAGCCCTCGTTGACCCAGCCTGCAATTTTCACCTCGCTGCCCTCGGCGTCGCCCAGATGGATCAGCATGTCAAGGGGGGCCGTCTTCTCAATCACCTTTTTTAAGTTGTCATCTTTCCTGTGTGTGTCGCTCACTATCAGAATCTTCATCACGCTTCCCCCTTATAAATCTCTTTCAGCTTCCGCTTCATGGCTTCCAGAGCCTTTCCACGGTGGCTGACCCGGTTCTTCTCTTCCATGGTCAGTTCCGCGCTCGTAACTCCGAATTCCGGCATGTAAAGGATTGGATCGTACCCGAAGCCTCCGCTTCCGGCCGGCTTCTCTGCAATCAGCCCTTCCATGGTTTCTTCCGTATGGAGTACCTTTCCGTCCGGAAGAACCGCAGCGATATTGCAGACAAAACGGGCGCTCCGCTCTTCTCCTTTTGCATCTGCCAGACGGTCGATGATATTCTGATTCTTGATTTCATAGGAGGTATCTTCCCCCATGTATCTGGCCGAATAGATTCCCGGCTCTCCGCCGATATAATCCACGACAAGACCCGAATCATCGGCCAGGACGATGCCGCCGGTTTCCGCCCAGACGGCTCTTGCCTTGATTTCCGCGTTCTCTCCAAATGTATTTCCATCCTCTACAATGTCAGGACTTACGCCGGCTTCCTTCATGGACACGATTTCCATGCCCAGATCAGATAAAATCAGGCGGATTTCCCGCATTTTTCCTTCATTTCCCGTGGCAAATACAATTCTATGCTGATTCATTTCCTCTCTCTCCTTCATCACAATTCCGGGCAGATTCATTTTCGGAAATCATGTTAAATCATGTTATCTGTCCTTCGTGTATGCCTTCAGGCAAATATTACATCTCTGTTCCGTCTCCACACGGGTAAAATGTTCTCCGTCGGGACTGATATATCCTTCACCGTCACTGATATCCACAATCGTCTTGCCGTCGCCCGCGTCATACTCTATCGCAACCGGATGGACGCTGCCCGGCGTCGTCAGCTTCACCAGAACAGCAAACCGTTCCCCCGGCTCCAATCTCCGTTCTTTTTCCGGAAGGCCGCTTAAGGGAATGGTATAAAAGCCCGCGTAATCCACCTCGCCGGAAGCTGCCAGCCTCTTTCGAGCCGTCAGATCTTTTGGAAGAATCCCGATTCCATCTATGATGTCGCTCTCTTCACCGACCCTGCGCACCACATAAATCTCATAGGATGTATGGCGGTCTGTCGCATAGAACCCGGCTGCCTCCAGACTTTCCGCACCTTCTGCCTCGTAGACATTGGCAAACCAGGCCGTATCTTTTCCGTACCCGAGCTGACCGACCCAGCCCCGCAAATCCGTCTGGTAATTGTGGCTGTAATTATCCGGCTCCTCTACAACCGTGTAAATCAGATTGTTCATCCCAATATTGGAATCATAATAGGAAACGTAAAAATAACCGTTGTCGCCAAAATTGTCTCCCCAGCTGTTCATACAGATAAAAGCCCCGTCTCCATTGACCTCGACATTAAAATTCTCCTTCGGAAAATTATCGTCCCAGCCGATTATCACAGAATCGTGATTTGGCGGCTCTGAGCCGAGATAACAGTATGCAAACTTTTCCTCATTGTAATAGACGGAACGGCTCTCCTCATTTGTCATGGAAGTATAAAGGGAACTCTGGACACCCCCGTATTGAAGAATCGCCCGTTTTATCTTTTCGTAATCCTTTGCCGGAACCATTTCGATCCCCTGGACGTGTTTTACCGCTTTCAGCCCATCCGGCGACTCCCCGTCGCCGTAAGGGTCCTCCTCTTCCAGAACAGGGCCTCTCCAGGAAAGGAGATAAGCCATGGACATCGTGTACTCTCCGCCTTCTTCCTGGGGAATGCAGAACCCGTTATTTAAGGAAATGTGATCCTCGGAAAAATCATACCTTTCCTGCGGAAGCAGGCGGGCTTCCAAGGCCATCAGCGAGGCAAACGCCCAGCACGTGCCAAGAGACCCCTGGTTCTTGATGGAAGGCGCCCGGCCTGTTAAGCGGCCATCATAGGAGGAGGGAAGCTTTCCTTCCCATGGTTCCGGGCGGTCACCGGGTTCGCTGCCTTCCGGCGCATTTCCGTTTAAACCATCACTTCCGGGTCCGACGCCTCCCGGTGCATTTCCGTCTGAACCATCACTTCCGGGTCCGACGCCTCCCGGCGCATTTCCGTCTGCACCGTTATTTCCAGGTCCGACGCCTCCCGGCGCATTTCCGTCTGAACCGTCATTTCCGGGTCCGACGCCTCCCGGCGCATTTCCGTCTGAACCATCATCTCCGGGTCCGACGCCTCCCGTCTCATTTCCACCCGAACCATCATTCCCGTTTTCTGCGCCTCCCGGCGCGTTTTCCTCCTTCGTCCCCTCTCTCCCGCTACCCGGAACCATCTCTGAAAGCTTTCCGATGACTCCGCAGCCGGACAGAGAAATCACAGCCGCAGCCGTGAGCACAGCGGTAATTCCAATAAACAGCTTTCTTTTAACCTTCAAATGCCCCGTCTCCTGTTTTGCGTTTCGGCGGCTTCGGCCCCATAAACTGATAGAAATACGTCTTCATCATACCATTATATATTTTTCTGTTCTTGTCGGCCTTCCTGCCGATATATTTCTCCGCGTCTTCATACGCGGTTATCATATACAAGGACCAGGAGTCAAGGGCGCGGTACCTCTCCCCGATCTCCTTATAGAGAGCCGGCAGATTCTCTTTCTCTTCGATTCTCTCGCCGTAGGGCGGGTTCGTGATGAGAAAGCCGTATTTCTTCGGATGGCTGAGCGCGCTTAACGGGCGCTGCTGGAAATGAATCATGTGATCCACCCCCGCCGCCTCCGCGTTGGCCCTCGCCGCCTTGACAATGTCTCCGTCAATATCGTAACCCTGGATATCGACACTCACAGTGTCGTCCAGCAGATCATTTGCCTCATCCATGGCCTCGTACCAGAATTTCCTCGGGATCACATTTCTCCAGTCCTCAGCCAGAAATGCACGGTTCATGCCGGGTGCCATATTGGCCGCCATCATAGCCGCCTCAATCGGAAATGTTCCGCTTCCGCAGAATGGATCCACCAGAACCCGTTCCCGGTTCCACGGCGTCAGCATAATCAGCGCCGCCGCCAGCGTCTCCGTGATGGGCGCCTTGCTGGTCAGCGTCCTGTATCCCCTCTTGTGCAGGGAATCTCCCGACGTATCAATTCCCACAGTTACCTCATCTTTATATAAGAAAACCCGCAGCGGATAGCTGCTCCCGCTCTCCGGGAACCATTCCAGGCCGTACGCCTTCTTCATGCGCTCAACCATGGCTTTCTTCATAATCGACTGAATATCGGACGGACTGAACAGCTTGCTTTTGATAGACGAAGCCTTCGCCACCCAGAACTTCCCGTCCTGCGGGATATACTCCTCCCACGCAATTCCCCGTGGATTCTGGAACAGCTCCTCAAATGTCCCCGCATGGAA
>CAUEKH010000030.1 GCA_959018155.1 uncultured Hungatella sp. | reverse complement strand
TGGCGAACTGGGAGCACATCACTGTCAGCGCCTTCTCACTGATTTTCGGAGCGAACAGTTCGGTTTTCTCCCTGGTCCGTTCCTCCACCCGGGTAATCTTCGTTACCACGGCGCACGATTCTTTAATCCGGGTCACGGCATCGTATTCGTCAAACGCCTCTATCACACCGCGGACCTTTGCGCCATCTCTGGAAATGGCGCGGTACTGAAATGTTTGCATCTGTCATCCCTTCTATCGAAAATAAACTAATAGAGAATACTCTTTCCCATAAATTCTGAGTCGTGAGCCGCAGTTTTGGCTGTAGCGGAACTGATTTTTCCATCGCGGTAAAGCTTTAAAACCGCGTTATCCATCGTAATTCCCCCATCCCGTGAGGAGGTGGCGATGGCGTTGCTGATCTGGGGCGTCTTGCCCTCCCGGATTAAATTCTGGATAGCCGGGGTTACAATCATCAGTTCGCACGCTGCCACACGGCCGACACCGCCCTTCACCGGCAGAAGCTGCTGGGAGAGAACCGCTTTCAGCGTCATGGAAAGCTGCATCCGGATCTGCTTCTGTCTCCCCTCCGGAAATACATCCACAATTCGATCCACGGAATCGGCGGCGGAATTGGTGTGCAACGTCGCCAGGACGAGATGGCCCGTCTCGGCAGCGGTAAGCGCCGTCTCAATCGTCTCCAAATCCCTCATTTCTCCTACCAGGATAATATCCGGATCTTCACGGAGCGCGGCCCGCAGGCCATTGGCATAACTCAGCGTATCGCGTCCAATCTCCCTCTGGTTAAAAATGCACTGGTCCGGCTGGTATACGTACTCGATCGGATCCTCCAGCGTAATGATATGGGCCGGACGGCTGTGGTTGATGCGGTCAATCATGGCCGCCAGAGTCGTGGATTTACCGGAACCGGTCTCACCGGTGACAATGACAATGCCGCGCTGTAAATCCGTCAGCCCCGTTACCGCGGGGGGCAGCCCCAGCTTCTCCAGCATGGGGATTTTATCACTTAAAAGCCGGAGAGACGCCGATGTGTGGCCCTGCTGACGGAAGAGGTTGATTCTGATTCGCGTCCCTTCAATGGTAGCCGCCAGATCCAGTTCCCCGCTCTGATATAAAGCGCCGTAACCGTCGCCTGCAAGCTGTACCCCTAAATCATCACAGATGTCATCTGTCAGCACCTCTTCACACATGGATTTTAGCTGACCATTGATTCGATATTTGGGCGGAAGTCCGTAAATCAAATGGATATCGGACGCCCCCTCCTTTGCCGCCTGGGCGACGAGTTCATTTACTTTCATTTTTAGTATTCGGCGGAACCGATGATCCGCCTTGCCTCCTCTATGGTGGTAGTGCCTTCCAGCACCAGCCGGTGGCAGTTTGCCTTCATGGAGACAAACCGCTTATTCGACTCTGCGATTCTGGTGATTTCTTCCCTCTTTGCGCCGTCAGCGATGGCATTTTTCAATTTCCTGTCGAGAACCAGGATTTCGAAGACGCCGGTTCTTCCGCGGTAGCCGGTGCCAAAGCAGGAAGGACAGCCTTCGCCTCTGTAGAACTTATAGCCGCTGTCCGGCGGAAGTTCCAGTTCCGCCAGTTCCTCCGCGGTGGGAACGTACTCTTTCCGGCAGTTGGGGCAGATCCGCCTCACCAGCCTCTGGGAAATGACGCCGTGCAGCGCGCTCGATATCAGATACGGCTCCACACCGACGTCGAGAAGACGGTCAATGGTGGAAAGCGCGTCATTCGTATGGATGGTAGACAGCACCAGATGGCCGGTTATGGCAGCCCTCATGGCAATTTCTGCTGTCTCGCCGTCACGGATTTCACCTACCGCAATGATATCCGGGTCCTGCCGCAGGATGGAACGCAGGCCTCCGGCAAATGTCATCCCCGTCTTCTCATTGATCTGCACCTGGTTAATCCCGGAAATATTGTACTCCACCGGGTCTTCCAGCGTCACCAAATTGACATCTTCCGTATTCAGTTCCCGAATCATGGTATACATGGTCGATGATTTACCGGAACCGGTGGGGCCCGCAATCAATACCACGCCGCTCCTGTTTCCAATCAGATAGAGATATTTCTCCAAATCATCTCCCACGAGTCCAATCTTTTCCTTACTCAGAAGCTGGGAATTTTTATCCAGAAGACGAATGACGATCTTCTCCCCGTAAATGGTCGGAAGTGTGGAGAGACGTAAGTCAATATCCGCCTGTTTCACCCGGACATTGGAACGCCCGTCCTGAGGGACCTTCCGCTCACTGATATCCATGCCGCCCATAATTTTCAGCCTGGAAATAACGGAGGCCTGCAGATCCTTCGGCACTGTCATAATATTCCGCATCAGGCCGTCGATTCTCATCCTGACCCGCATCTCGCTCTCACACGGCTCTAAATGGATATCGCTGGCTCTCTCCACAACGGCACGCTCTATCAGGGAGTTTACAAGCCGGACCGTTGGCGCCGACTGGCTGTCATCCCCGATGGTGTTGGTTGCAAAGGAATCATTGGAAATACTGTTGACCGCACCTGCATCTGCAAGTTCCCGGCGCATCTCCTCAATAGCCCTGGCGGCGCCTTCATTTCCATAAAGCGTGGCAATCGTGTGGTCGACGGAAGCCGATGTGGCAATCATGGGAACTACTTTCTTGCGCGTCGCCTTCCTCACCTCTTCTACCGCGAGGAAGTTTAACGGGTCCACCATGGCTATGTACAGTGTATTCTTGCTGACCCTGACCGGCACAAGGGAATACTTCTTTGCTATATTCTTAGGCAGGATATTTGTCAATTCGGCCGGGATGGAGATTTTCGATAAATCAATAAACTCGACACCCAGCTGAAGTTCCAGCGCCTCAATCAGCTGCTGTTCCGTAATGATGCCTTCGTCTATCAGTTCCTGTCCTAAACGTTTCTTCGTATTCTTCTGGTTCTGCAGCGCCGCATTCAGCTGTTCATCGGAAATCAGCCCGACCGACAGCAACAGGTCGCCAAGTCTTGTATAGGTCATAGTCAATGCCTCACTTTGCTTTTAATGTGCGAAATGTATAATCTTTCGTTTTCGTAAATTGTCCGTTGGCGCTCTCGATGGTGTAACTGCCGGAAAAGAGGCCATTTTCATACCTGATGGTAAAGCTGGTGATTTTCATGGAGGTGTAGGCGCCATCGTTGACGAGGAAGAAGGTATCATCGCTCCCGTGTTCCGAAGCGCCTCCTAAGTTCACCATAATTCTTCCATTTTCATTATCCAGAAAGAGACTGCCTTTCGACATCCCGTAGCTTTCATTTGTAATGGAAAACTCTGCGCCATCCGCCTCAGGATCCCCTTCTTCACAGACAGCGAAGCGGAGGATATCCGAGAGGGACGCCTGAATTGTGGAGGAAAGCAAATCACTCTCCGAGGCAAATGTAATGCTTCTGTACGCCCTCATCGCCGTATCGACGCCGACACTCACAACACTGATGAGCATGACGAGAATCACCAGCGAGACAAGCGTCTCTACCAGAGTAAAGCCAGCCGATTTTCTCTGATTCTTCATCAGCTTCCCTCCTCCCTTATCCGGTAGGAGGTGAGTTCTCCTTCTCCCCCTGTAAAAAGCGCATTGACAGAGGTGGTGCTCTCTGTTGACGAACCGGGAGTGTTCTGCTTTATTTTAATCAGCACCTCTTTCTCCGTCGTTCCGTTCTGTAATTCTGCTTCTAAAAGTTCCGTCTCGAATTTCTCCTGAGCCTCTGAGGCATTCCGGTTAATGGAAACAGCGGCGGTTACAGCCGTCATCAGAATCGTGCAGGAGAGCGCTGCAATGAGGATAGCCGTCAGCGTTTCCACAATTGTCTCACCGTTCTGATTTCCCGGTCTTCGCCTGAAACTGTGATTTCCTGCCATTCGGCTATACCCCCTTTCTGATATCTCCCTTAGTCAGCTTTATGACCGTAATATTGGTATAGTGTTCATTTCTTGTCGATTGAAGTTCTTCAAAATACTCTTCTTTTTCTGTCCCGTCATCCTGCTCAACCATCTTATAACCGCTGTGTGGGGGGTCACAGGAAAAATTATTGATTATCTCATTGTTCGTCTCACTGGCTTTAAAAGTTAGTGTCATTGCGTACTCATCGTTATCAATTTCCGGCTCCGCCGTCCTCAATGTAATGGTAAGCTGGTAATCCCGGTCGATGGAGGCCACCGCAGTAACGGCATACATATCAGGTGCTTCGATCTTCATCTCCTGAGTCCACCCTTTAAAAGGCTTACTCTCCTTGTATCTCTTCTTGCTTAAATAGACGTCATACATTCCCTTACCGATCACGGCAGGAATGTAATTTTTGTCATCGTTCGGTTCTAAATGATCACAAATCTCAACCCGATCCGACTCACAGGCTGGACTGATACTATCATATTCAGATAAATCATCACTGCAGTAATAAATCCATTTTTCTTCTTTTCCGGTAAATTCCTTCTCACCGAGAATATCCTCCAGCATCCTGGCAGCCGAACTGACTGACAGATAACATTGCTGCTGTCTCCTCTGATCCGTGTATTTCTGTGCATTCGTTGTGGCTGCGCCGAGAGTAACAGCCGCAACGAAACCACAGATCAGGAATAAGACCATGGCCATCAGGATGGACGCACCATTCTGCCTTGAAAGTTTTTTCGTTATGGACTTCATGGATGCGCCCTCCTTTCTATGGAATCACCTTACAGGTAAACCTGCCATCCCACGGTGTAAATACGTATTGTGTTCCGCCTGGTGAAGTAAATGTGACACTGATTAACTGTTCGTTGTCTACCAGTTCAAAATCATACGTATCATAATTTTCACCGATATTTCTGTATGATGTCTCATTCTTCTTATTCAGCTGCCCTTTTTTCTCGTTTACCTGATCACTGTTCCAGTTCTTTTTCCAGTAATACGTCACATACCATTTGGATACATCAATATCTTTCGAGAACATCACGCAATATTTTTTACTTTGCTGCCCACCCCCTGAGTTTGGCATGTCATAAGTCTTCGATTTGACCATATCATAGCAGCTGCCTGCCGCATAATACGTTTTACTCCAGTCCTCATAATAGGCCTGGTAAACGCCTATCGTACCGACATCTGTCAGATTTTCCCCTTCATCTTCCACCACCGGCCAGTCGCCGTAATGGTCGAGCACCGTGATTCTTGGATAAGGATAATCCCCAGTCAGTGTCTCCGGATGGGTATGACCCGTTTCCTTCGTCCACACACCAGCTGCCGTACTGTTGTTCAGCGTCTTCACCATATCATCAGAAGCCAGGGTACCAAAACTGGTAAGTTTCTCCGCCCTGCTGTAGTCTCCGATTCCCCTGTTAAAGGTTCCGACTGAAACCCAGTAACAGTTTGAAATATTGCTCACTTCTCCATTTCCAAATCCATACTTTACAGTGCCGGTTAAAACTTCGGAAACAGTATAACAGTTCTTCAGTGAAACCCAGCCTTCACAGAAAAATCCTGCTGCTGTCTCTGATGCGGTAACAGAACCCACGCTGTAACAGTCATTCACAGAGGCCACGCTCTTATAGACAAATCCTGCCGCATTTCTTCCGCTTACTTTACAGTTTGCATAGCTTCGCTGAATGGCTGAATCTTTAAGCACTCCTACCAGCCCTGCTGCATTACCATTCGCTGTAACGGTTCCATAGGCGAAACAATTGGCAATCGGGCTACCATTTTCACCGACAAGACCTGCTGCATTACCATTCGCCGTAACGGTTCCATACGCGAAACAATTGGTAATCGGACCACCGTTTACACCGACAAGACCTGCTGCTGACTGTCCCGTGCTGGTGACGGAACCGATGAAAGAACAGTTCTTAATCTCTGAATTCAACTGTATTCCCACCAGACCGGACGCATTTCCGGCCGCACTGATATTTCCGTATACATAACACCCTGTAACACTGCCTCCGCTCTGATACGTAATTCCCGCCGCAGAGCCTCCTGTACTGGTGATCGTACCTGTAACGGAACAATTCACAATCTCCGAGTTACGGATGTTGCTGTTATCTACCAGCGCCGCCGTATTGCCCGCCGCTGTTATCTCTGCGTCTACTATCCTGATATTGCAAAGCCTGCCGCCATTCTGGCTGAAGAGAGGCTGTCTCAGACCGTAGATTGCATTTTCCTGGCCATCGTAAGTAAATCCTTCGGTATTGTTATTGATGTTTCCGGTACTGGCGTCCGCAGTGATAAAATGAGTCTGGAAGAACGTCCAGCTTCTTCCATAGCTTCCTGTACCGGTATGTTCCAGCTGCTCTGCGGTTCTTACTTCCGCCATACGTTCCTGGCCATCATTGGTCCGCTTTAACTGTATATCAGCGGCAAATCTCGTATTTAAATAGTACTCTTTCCTGACCGTAATACCGGTTTCTCCCTGATACAGAAAAGCAAGGCCCCTGTTGGAAACCGGGTATGTGACCGAAATCTCCACGTAACTCCGTTCAAAATCCTGATCAAACTGATACAAAAACAGATTTCCGTCTCCCAGGGAGAGAATCGGCTTTTCTTCCAACACCTCTGTCCCCGTTTTTTTACCGGTAAGAGGATTTTGCAGCCATTCTTCATACATTACATCAAATCTCTTATCCGCCCCGCATATCACTCCGTATCCGGTATCTACAATTGTACTGGCATTGCTGTCATCGAGACTTCTCTGGATGTTATCCGCCTCATCTAAATAATAGAAGCCGTAGGATCCATCCTCATATTTCTCATAGTAACAGAGATAAACCGCTTCCGCCTTTCTCTCTGTCTCAGGCCAGCTTCCGTAATGGACACGTTCTCCCGTCTTTCCGTCGTCGCCAACCTCGTAAACGGCTGCCGGGAATGGATAGGCGCTGCCCCCCAGCCGGTCTTCATCCTCCGGCCAGGGATAACTGCTGTACCTGGTTGCCCAGTCAAAGCCGGATAACCTGCTCTCATCTAATTCCATCATTTCTCTGGCTGTCAGCCCTTCCACCCCGTCAACGCCGGAAATGGAAATCTCTGCGCCCACTTCGTCCTTCAGATAATAGCAGTTGGAAAGCCGGCAATCGTTAAATGTGACGCCGTAACAGGCCAGGCTGCCGGCAGAACTGATGGCATCACGCTTCCAGCTGCAATAGGAGTAGCTGTTAAAAATACCGGCGCTGTACTTATCATAGCCATAACCATAGATATGGAACTGTCCGCCGCAGATTCCTCCGATGCCACTGCCGGATCCGATGTCGGATGAGATCAAACTTACGTCTCCTCCGCTGTAGCAGCCTCTCACCGTGCCTTTCCCGTCAATGGAACCGACAAGTCCGCCTAATACCATTTTATAACCTCTGGCGTTCGACACGTTAAGTTCTGTCACCTTATTTACCACTGTGGAATTTTCAATTCTTCCGAAGTTAAAACCGGCAAGGCCGCCAATGGCAACGTCGGCATTCACAGAACCTGCATTCCAGTCGTTTCTCAGATACGAGACACGATAACCGGATACCGCACAGTTTCTGACAGTCGCAACCTTTCCGCTGTAACTGCCTCCGTCTTCTGGCGGCGCCACGTACAACAGCCCCACCAGAGCGCCTGTTCCGGCACTTTTGGCCTTTTGCTCAACGTTGTCGTAGTAACTGGACTCCACGTAGGCGCTTCCGCCCTCCGGGCTGGATGCTGTCATAATCACATTTTCAATCGTTCCGTACTGAACTTCACCGAACAGCCCCACAAACTGTAAATTTTCACTGGAACAGCAGTAATCAATAATTTTGTGGCCTCCGCCATCGTATCCATAACGGAAATTATTAGCCACCAGCAGATCAGAACCGACATTCGGCCTTCCGATCGGCACATTTCGATAAGGATTGGATGCGGATGTATCCATCAAATCAAATGGGACTCCGCAGTATGTCTTAGTATCCGCGGCATATTTTCCGAAATCAATGTCTGTCTCCTGCTTAAACCCAAACTCCCGGGATTTATCCTCACCGGTTGACTTGCTCACATTCCAGTAATACTGGTTTCTCCCAAGTGCATTTAACTGTCTTGCAGAGCGGACATAGACGTATTCTTTCTTAACACTGTCAGGGTCGGCCGGAAGTACCGCATCCTTCTCCGACAGGGACGGATTTATCGCGTTCTTTGCAAAATCGGGACAGTAGTAAAACGTATAATCTGTAAATACCTCGTTATCACCCACATACCCGGTCACCTTCAGCTGATCGTAGAACCGCGCCGCTGTCTGACGATCCGCCATCTGCAGCTTAAATGGCAGCCGGAAAATGTAGCAGTTGGAAATCGTATACTCAATCTCCTTCCCGGACTCGCCTTTGCTTACAAAAGTCAGGGAGACATCTTCCCCGAGAAGCGCAGACTGCGACTCACCGGTTCCTGTGCTGACCGTAACAGGCCTTCCTGCATTCCCTGTCAGATCCGCATTCAGCCGGTACTGGAAGGATGTAAGGGCGTACGGTGTAATAATGGCATACCCGTCTTCTATGCAGACCCGATCCTGCAACGTATCTACCTTCCAGGTATTCGTCTCTTTTCCCTCTTCCAGCCCGTTGGATGCGGTCAGACTCGTCACCGCGTAGTATCCGTAGGAGTCGGTCCCATCCTCTTCCCTGTATCTCTCATAGTAAACCAGTGAAGTCTGAAGCTTTAATTCCGCCGGCCAGTCCCCGTAATGGCACATCACCCGTTCTTCAGCCACATCTGAGTAGTGAAGCTGCGGGAAAGGAAATGCGTTGCGGACCAGCGTGCTGCTGTAGGGTTCGCTGTTTTCAGCGGCATTGGGTTTTCCGCTCTTTAACTGCTGGTAATATCCGGCCTGTATTCCAAAAATGGAACTGTCGGTATACTGGTCATTGTACTTTGCCTGTTTTAAATACCAGCAGTCCAAAAAGGAACTGCCGCTGCCCAGGCTGCCGACAAATCCGCCCAGTGCCTCACCGGTAAAGCCCTCCGGAGGCAGCACCTGACCGTAAGATTGGCAGTTAATGACAGAGGAACTGCTGACCACTCCTGCGAGACCGCCTCCTCCTGCAGGCGAAGTCACATCGGAGGTGCTGTAACAGCCGGAAACCTGGCAGTTCTCACAATCACCCGTCAGACCGCCTCCATTCCACTCTGTCGTGACATCACCGGAACTGTAGCTGTTTTTGACCGTTCCCCCTGACTGGTAACCAATCAGGCCGCCAACATTCACGATGCCTGTTACCGATACGGCGGCAAAGCAGTCCGTAACCGCTGAATTTAAGGAATTGCCAATCAGGCCGCCAACGCTGCCATCTCCCGCGACTTTATACGTATTGATACGGTTTTCCATATCATTATGTCTTCCGTACTCATCTTTTGTAGACAGGAACACACCGCAGTTTATCACTGAGGCTGAATCAACAGTCCCCGCCAGTGCGCCGGTCAGCCGGCGTCCCGTCACGGCACAGTCGGTCAATCGAATATTTTTTAATGTACTGTATTTGACTGTTCGGAATAACCCGGTGCCCCTCTCTGCCATTTCCGGCTCTTCTATCACAAATCCGGTCAGCGTATTCTCCCCGCCGTCATATACCGCCTTCTTATTTTCAAACAGCGTATCATTCTCAATCGGCGCGAAGGAAGTCATTTCTACCCCCGGTCCGTGAAAATCAATGGAATTCATCTGCACCACAAAGACCGGGATATCCGGCTTCTGGATATATTTTGACTTTCTGAGATTATTGAGATGGCGGACACAGCCCACGCCAATCTCGGACTCGCCCCGCTCATTATCTCTGCGGTAGGCAAACAGGCTGTTTGTTGTCTCTTCCACAGCCCCCTCAATCACAATATCACCATTGGTATATGTAAATTCCGCTTTTACCGTGATATCATCTCCCGGCGTCAGCGCCTTCCCGGTGATATCGGCAAATCCCTCTCCGCCTCTGGTGCTGTCCAGAAGGAGACTTACATCCGCCTGGTCCCCGACAAGGCTTAACTCGCCGGAACCACCGGAATATTCTTTCACCCACTCCGCTTTCATCTGTCACCGTTACGACCAGCTTCAGCTTCCTCTGCGTTCCATTTATGCGAATCATACCTGAACACGTAATGTCGGCACGCAGTTCTTCTCCATTCGTAATCGCTATCTTCGGCTCAAATTTTGCCGGAAGAGTGACAGCAGAATTGCCGGCTGCCCCACAGTAATAACCAATCAGCCCTTCCTCCCGATCCTTACGGTTTCGGCTGGAAAGATTCACGATTTCCGGATAAGTTAAATTCTCCCGTTCCGTATAAAAAGCGCTGTAAATATCTCCGGTCAAAGGATTCAGTTCCAGAATAAAGCTTCCGCCCTTCTCCGTTGCAACGGTCAGCGAGGACTCTGACTTTAAAAGGAACTCTGAGGAAATCTCACTGCCGGAAGGGACGTAGTAAAGCAGCTTCCATGTGGTATCGCCTTCCGGATAGTCCTGGGGTCTCTGATCGGTCTGCCCTAAATTCCAGAAATCCTTCTGCTCACTCTCTATCTCTTTGTAAAACGTATCAAGGCGCCCGGAAGCCTTCATCTTCACGGTCTCATTCTGAGCGGCCAGATAAATCTGGCGCGCAAAATCGTCCAGCTTCGCCATCTGAAGTTTTTTACTCAAGGAAATTACGTTGGGAATAGCAATTGCGGCAAGAATACCAATAATCAGCACGACAGAAAGGAGTTCCATCATTGTAAACCCCTTGTGAAATCTGCTTTTATGAACTTTATCTATCATACAGCGCTCCTTACCCATAGGAAACGGTTATCCGCTCTCTTCTCCATTATATTACAAAAAACTATTTTTTTCCAGCTAATATACGTTTTTGTAACGTTTTTACGTAATTATATATATTTTAGGTGCATCAGACACTTTATTGAGCCAAAATACCTCCCGCCAGGGAGGTTCTGCAATAAAAAAGACATACCCGGCCGCCCCAAAGAATGGTGTCCTCCTGCAGGGCACACCATCTTTTTAAGCAGTCAGGTATGTCTTTTTCTTCTTGTCTCATTTACTGTTTCTTATATTTTCTGTAACTCAGCGCCCGGATTGCGTTTATAATCGCCAGCACCGACACGCCCACATCGGCAAATACGGCGGCCCACATCGTCGCCATGCCAATTGCGGTCAGAATCAGCACCAGAACTTTTACTCCGATAGCAAAGATGATATTCTGCTTCACAATTCCCATGGTCTTTCTGGCAATCATGATGCCGTCCACGATTTTCGACGGCTCATCGGTCATGATGACCATGTCGGCCGCCTCCACCGCCGCGTCGGAACCAATGCCGCCCATGGCAATGCCGATATCGGCCCGGGCAAGAACCGGCGCATCATTGATCCCGTCTCCCACAAATCCGAGAGTCCTGCCCTCACCCTTCGTCTTTAACAGTTCTTCGACTCTGCCGACCTTATCCCCGGGGAGAAGTCCGCCGTAGACTTCATCGAGGCTAAGCCGCTCGCCGACCGCGTCGCCGACCTCCTGCCTGTCGCCGGTCAGCATGACAACCCTTTTCACTCCGGCTTTCCGAAGTCCCGCAAGGGCATCCGGCACATCTTCTCTTACCGTGTCGGAGATTACGATGGATCCGAGATATTTTTCTTTCTCTGCCACATACAGAGTCGTCCCCATCACATCCGGTTCATCGGTAATGGTGATGCCACAGGATTCCATCAGTCTGGCGTTCCCCACATAAATATCTTTCCTGCCGGAATCCAGATTTAAAACACCATGGATTCCGTGGCCCGCAATCTCTTCGACTGAGTCGATTTTCGACTCATCCACACGTTTTCCGTACGCCTCTTTCACCGACATGGCAATCGGATGGTTGGAGTGGAATTCTCCAAATGCCGCGAGACGGAGGAGTTCTTCCTCACTGCCGTCCACCGGCTGTACGGCTGTCACCTGGAATTTCCCGGTGGTCAGGGTTCCCGTCTTATCGAATACAACGGTGTCGAGAGAGGCGATCGCCTCCAAATAGTTGCTCCCCTTCATCAGGATTCCCTGCTTCGATGCCGCTCCAAGGCCGCCGAAGAAGCTTAAGGGCACAGAAATCACCAGCGCACAGGGGCAGGAAACGACAAGGAAGCTGCAGGCTCTGTAAATCCAGATTCCCCACTCACCGCCAGCTAAAAGCGGCGGCAGCACAGCCAGTATTACGGCGAGAGTAACTACCACAGGGGTGTAGACTCTGGCAAACTTCGTGATAAAATTCTCCGCCTTCGCCTTTCTCGAGCTGGCATTCTCAACCAGTTCCAGAATCTTCGCCACGGTGGAATCATCAAACAGCTTTGTGACCTCCACTTCCAGGACGCCATTTAAATTGATGGATCCGCTGACAATTGCCTCCCCTTCTTTTACCTCCACCGGCATGGACTCCCCGGTGAGGGCTTTCGTGTCGAGGCTGGAACTTCCCTTCGTTACAACTCCGTCAAGAGGCACCTTTTCCCCCGGCTTGATTACGATGGTATCTCCAATCTCCACCTCGTAAGGATCCACCTGTTCTTCTTTTCCGTCCCGGATTAAATTGGCGTACTCCGGATTAATGTCCATCAGTTCCGTGATGGATTTTCTCGACTTATTGACCGCGTAGTCGCTGAACAGTTCGCCCACCTGATAGAACAGCATTACGGCAACCGCTTCCTCCAGCGCGCCGCATCCGATGGCGCCAAAGGTTGCCACGGTCATCAGAAAATTCTCATCAAATACCTGCCCCACTGAAATATTGCGCAGCGCCTTTAAAGGGATATCATATCCGGCCGCCACATAAGAGACTGCAAATAAAACCCATGCGTAAGGAAATCTTCCTTCTGCCACCATACCGGCAATCAGAAATACGGCACTGACTGCCAGTCTCATCACCATCTTTTTCTGTTTCTTCGTCATCGCTGCTCCTTACCACCTACCGGAGTACCTTGAAGTCCGCTTCCGGCTCAATCTTATGCGCAATCTTTCTGCATTCCTCCATAATCGCGTCAGCTCTGCCGTCTTCCACTTCCATTGTAAGCCGCTGTGTCATAAAACTCAAACTGGCTGAGGTCACTCCGGAAAGCTTTGAAATCTCATTCTCAATCTTCGCCGCACAGTTTGCGCAGCATAATCCTTCCATCTTAACAATCTTTCTCATACCTGGTACTCTCCTTTTTATTCATATTTTATATTCATTCACTGATGTGTTCCATGCCCTGGGCCAGAATCGTCTCGATATGGCTGTCCGCCAGGGAATAGAATACGGTCTTTCCGTCCCTTCTGAATTTTACCAGACGCATCTGTTTGAGCACACGCAGCTGGTGGGAAATCGCGGACTGTCCCATATTTAAGAGATTGGCGATATCACAGACACACATCTCCGACTGGCTCAATACGTACAGAATCCTGATTCTGGTGGAATCGCCAAATACCCCGAAAAAATCCGCCAGGTCACGAAGCTGCTGCTCATCCGTCATCACCTCCATGACCTTATTCACAATGACCTCATGCACCGAGATAAAATCACAGCGTGGTGCCTCGCTGTCCATCTGGATGCTCCTGTTCTCGTCTTCCATGATTCTCCTCCTTCTCATCTGCTGTCACAGTCATCACTGGTCTTACCAGAACATATGAATAACTGTTCATATGTTTATATTAGCATTTTTTCAGAAAATGTCAATCCCATTTTTTATTATTTTTTCAATTTTAAGAACACTTCATTCCCGGCCCCGCGGTGTGGAAGGCCCAGGAGGAGGGACAGCGCCTGCCTTC
>CAUEKH010000029.1 GCA_959018155.1 uncultured Hungatella sp. | reverse complement strand
GGAATACCTCTGGAAGTTTAGCGGAAGCGGGGAAAATAACCCGCAGACACAGCTGTCCCCGTATTCCAAAGGCTATTATCTCAGGACGCCTCAATATGCCGGGGAGGAGAAATTTGAATATGGAAGAGGCATTTATGCAGTAGATTTGGTAAATGGAAACATCCACCCGGTCGATGTATCGAATACGTCTATAGGAATCCGGCCGGTTATGACAATCCGGCAGTCGGCTGCCGGGAAATTGCCCGGGTAGAAGCCAGGGTAGAATCCAGAGAAGCCAGGATAGAACCCAGAGAACCCGGGGTAGAACCCATATGGAACCAGTATGGAACAAAATTGTTCCTCAGGAATCATCATGAAGATTCAGAAAGGAAGAAAAGATGAAAAAAACACACAAAAACTGCCGCCGGTACGCATCTGTTTTACTTGGCGCTGTCATACTTCTGTCAGAAATCGTTACAGCAAAACCGGTTGCCGGCTTAGAGTGGCGGCCTCTCTCTTCAGAAACAGGAGGAGAGATAAGGCTGGCCACAGATTCCAACTGCATTGCCCCCATTGTCCCGATTACGCCTGATAAGAAAGCCACACCATCAGCCGCCCTGTATCTGGCTGAAAATTCTCTGGGTGATATCTGGGATTCCTGGAGTGGAAAGACGAGTTTTGAATTTCTCGACGGGGATCACGGAGACGGTTCACCAGAGCATCCGTTTCTGATAAAGAACAAAGAGCAGCTTATGGGGCTCTCGGAACTGACAGCTATGGGGATGGTGATCTTAGACGGAAATGGCGTTGATTACGCCGGAGATTATTCGGGCTGTTCTTTTGCTCTCTCGGGAGATATCGACCTGCAGGGTGAAAACTGGATTCCAATAGGCTTTTACTCGGATTCCTCCGAGAGAGGCGGAAGTGTGGAAAACAGTTTCCATGGTATTTTTGACGGAAGAGGTCATACGATTCGGAATTTCAGACTGAATGCCTGGTCCTCCTACAACCATGTAGGGCTGTTTGGCAGTATTGCAGATGCAGAAATCCGCAATGTAACCGTTATTCCAGTACCGGACACGGAAGTCTGTGGAAATGAATACACAGGAGTTCTGGCCGGTTCTGTGACGGATTCTACATTGAAAAATATAACGGTAAAGAACGCCTGCCTCTCAACTGCCGGAACCACAGGCGGGATAGCAGGAGAAATCAGTGACACTGCCGTTGAAAACTGTGACTGCGATAATTTAAAAATCAATGCTGCAGGGGGAAAGGAACTCATCTATGCAGGCGGGATAGCAGGCACAGCAGCCGATTCTGTCATTGTTGACTGCACTGTCTCTACGGGAAATGGAAAGACTGCCAGGATTCAGGGAATCGGTTATATCGGCGGAATCGTCGGATATCAGAATGACTGTGATATCTACAATGTCCGGGTAAGCGGTACGATAGGAGGAGAGGGATCGAAAGCCATCGGCGGTATTACCGGAGAGTATTTTACAGGAAAAATGAAGGTGGCCAGATTCGAGGGAAGTATTGGAAACTCCCATCTTGGTTCTCTGGCCCGGGAAGGGACATTTATTGGAACGAGAAAAGGGGCTGCCTCTAATTTTAACTATATTGACGATCTGGCCTATCTCTTTGCCGATACGGAGAGCAAGGTAAGCGCCGGGGTATGCGGGTCAGAAATCAGTGATGATAACGATTACACGTATGGGGCCCATATCGGATACTGGCATCCGGCAGACTTATACTTTACCCTGATGCAGGGCGGTTACAGCAAAACGGTAGACTCGCGGTATTTTTATGAGGAACTGGAAGAGGGGATTCTCTCTGTTATGGACGAAGGGGATGAGCGCTTCTCTATCGACCATTTTGCGCCTGACAGTGTGGGAAGGCCTACACGCGGATATCTCGTTGTGGCAAACCGGATTGATACGGTGGCAAATGGCCAGGATTTTTACGACGTTGCATCGCTGACGATCCGTGGAAATTCCATGTATTCAAAAGAAATCGACAAGGACCACAGAGGGGCTGTCGCGGCGGGAGAACCAGTCTATGTGAACACAGCTCCCAATAACTCGGACAGTGAAAAATTTCAGATGGAGGGAAATCCGTATTATGTAAATGGAAAAGGGGAAAAGAAAAATACGGCGTATTCCGATGCGAGCCACTGCTATACGTTCCGGATGCCGGAGGAAAACATTACTGTCTCCGCTAACTATCAGAAGGTGGCAGTATCTGTCAGAGTCGAACCCGACACGTACAAATTTACCGTAACTCAGACGAGAACCGGAAACAGGAAATCGCCGGTTAAGACGACGGAAATAAAAAACAGGGAAGGTAAACTGATTGCTACCTATATCAATGGAATCCTGGAGCAGGGAACCGAGGTGCAGCCGGTCACAATCGCCGCTTCCATCGATACCAATAATGATGTCAGTGACAACCGGGTGAGGTGGAAGATTGATGATGCAGAACTGATTACCCTTAAGAAAAATGATGACGAGGAATATGACGGATATACCGCAAAAATGGCAGAAGTGACTGTGAATTTAGATGCCCCGTTTTTTACGGAAACGGTTGCAGAACTGGAAAAGAAGCAGGCAGAAGAGAACTATCGTTACCGGATACCCGATACGATTTACGGCGCCGGCCATCAAAATGGCGGGGTAGCTGTCCTTACTGCAGAGACGCGACCATCCACATCGTTTGAGGGAAGGCCATGTACTGCCAACTGTCGGATTATGGTGACTTTCCAGATCCTTGATCAGACTCTGTCAGCAGTCGAGGGGGCTGTTCTCGACAGGACAGCTCTGGATTTCACAGTGACCCGAACTCTGGAGGGGGACAGAACTAAACCGGAGGAACGCATTACGGTCACCGCGCCGCAGTCGCTGACGGCCACTTTTTCTCCCAACCATTTTTCAAAAAATGAGGTGACATGGACCAGTTCGGATCCATCTGTGGTTACAGTATTACAGGATGAATCAGCGTATAAAGAGGCTTTAATTTCTGCGGGAAAGGACAGCAAATGGATCCAGGATATCATAGCGGCTGATCAGGTTGTCAGGGAAAATGACCCGTATTCCAGGATTGAGGGAAAAGGAGTCAGAAAAGCCATTGTGACGGTGGACGCGAAAGATATGCTGGGCAGCCACGAAACAGCGGAGTGTGAGGTAACGGTCCATTTTAACACCGCCGACAATACCAGAATTATTCCGGTAAAAGTGGCGCCTGATAAGACGAGGGTCGATTTTGACCTGGTGATGCTAAAGCGCGGCGGGATTGATTCGGAGACAGTATCAATGAGTGGTCTGGAATCGCAGGATATGAAAGCGAAAGTATTTCCTGATATTACGGAAGGTTTGGAACATACGCCGTATAACAGGGAAGTAGTGTGGACAAGTCTGGATCCCCGGTCGGTAACTGTGACTCCGGAGGGAAAAGTGGCGGCTGTTCCGGATGCGCCATGGATTTTAAAAGCACTTGAAGCCGCCCCATACCGGGCGTCGCATGAGGCAGATATTGAGGCGAGAACTGTGGATGGAGAATGTGTTGCTAAATGCAGAGTCCATTTAGATTTCCACGCGGAATGTCTGGAACTGTCTGAACGAAATATAGAATTCAATCTTGTGCTGACGAAAAAAGGGCGCCGATCCAGCCCGACATGGACGATTGCGGGACTTGAAGCACAACACGTGCAGGCAGATATCTACACAGATGGCCGTAATTCAGACCGGGTTGTGTGGAAAAGCGACGTGCCGGAAATCATTGCTGTGGATAACGAGGGAAATATAATTCCGATTATCCCCCAGGAAAGTGACGGCAACTTATCCAAACTTCCGGACTGGCTGAAAAAACTCACAGAAAATTCTGACGAACCTCAGATGGTGACTGGCCGGATTACAGCCGCGTCCGTAAATGGAACGATGGAAGAATCTGTTAATGTAACACTCTGCGTCAGCATGGTAGATAAGACATATCAGGAAGGCTCTTCCGGTGGTTCTGGCGGCGGCAGTACGGGCGGAGGAAAGGGCGGCAGCACAGGCGGCTCTACCGGTATTACTCCTGACGGCCAGACGCTTGGACCCGCTGGCCTGTCAGGCGCGGTAAATGGAATCTGGACCAGAACTCCAGGAGGGAAATGGCACTTCGCATCAGGGAGAACGTACGCGGATGAATGGGCCTATATCAATAATCCCTATGTATCTGCAGGACAACCGGCGGCCGCATGGTTCCGTTTCGATAAAGAAGGTTTTATGGTGACAGGCTGGTATCAGGATGAAACCGGCAGCCTTTATTATCTGAACCCGGTTTCCGACGGTACAATGGGTCAGATGGTTACCGGCTGGCGATGGATTGACGACAGCTGGTACTACTTTAATCCAATGTCGGATGGCACGAAAGGTAAAATGATGGTTTCCACCGTAATCGACGGAATCTATATGGTAGATGAGAAGGGACGGTGGATAGAAAAATGATACAGAACAGAGAAATGATACGGTGTGCACCCTGATATAAGAGATGAGAATTCATGGGGATACAGGGGGAAAGGAAGAAAAAATGACGGACAGACTGAGGAGAAAATGGAGAAGAATCGTGGCCTGTATCCTGGCCGTGCTGCTGGCATTTCAGCCATTTACAGCAGGAGGAATACCAGATGGGCTATTTACGATCTCTGCCGCTGCCGATGACGGGGAACGTGTGACTATCTATAACTTTTACTTAGGAGGCGGTTCGGACGGTACCGGCAACCTCCTGGCAAAAGGAACGAGAATCACGGATTTTTATGGCAAAGATATCCGTACCGGAATCTGGTATTACCGGGATTCGACCGGGGCGCCCTTAGCCTGCATCAACCCTTCCAAAAGCCAGAGAAATGGCACGCCGGCCAGAAAATATGTGATAGATTTTGAGGATCTTGCCTCCGGAGAAGGAGTTCTCTCCGGAATGGGCACGGCCTCGCCCCTGACGATCAGGCAGCTGGAGACTATTTATTATGCGGCGGAACAGCTGGGACTGACTCCGGATCGATTTGGCGCCAATGGTATGGGACAGGCTCGTTTTATCGTTTATCAGAGTCTGGTGTGGGCTGTCGTATCAGGAAACTGGACGACGGTAGATGATTTCGTCGATAATATCCATCGGGTGACAGACCATCTGGCGGATCCCTCCATGAAGAGTGATATCCACACAATCGTTTCAGCCTATGCCGGGATGGTAAGAGCCGTGACAGCTGATGACGCCCTTCCGGCATGGGGCTATAAATACAAAGGTCTGGCGGTCAAAAACCCACAGAAAATGACGAAGCAGGAGGACGGAACGTGGAAAGCGGTTCTCCCGATCGACAGTGGAAATTGGGAACATAATGAACTGGTCTTCGGCTCAGACGATGATGGTGATACCGCGCTTCCGGAAGGCTGGAATGTGGCATATGGAACCAATGAAATCACATTTACATACAGTGGGACGGAAAAACCGGATGGAACGGTTCTCTGCGGCCGTTTTTTGAGCGGTGGCGCGTCAATCTATATGCGAAGTCCCAGCACAATCGAGATTGTAGTGCCTGAAAATGGGGTAAACCAGCCAATGATCGGCATGGCCGGGGAAAATAAACCGTGGCATGTATATGTGGCATTTGGAGAGGGATATCAGGAGAAGGAGACAGGATTTGAGATTTTCCTGCATGAAGAGACGTTCCGTTCCGATTACAAGACAGAGATCGATAAGAGAGATCATGAGACGGGGAAAGGGCTTGAAAATGCGGAATTTAATATCTATGAGGCCTTTGACAGTGCTCAGCTTGAGGGAACGGTGCTGACAGAAAAAAATAAAGCCGGGGCAGAAGGAATCGAGCGGTTTTCCAGCCCCTTTGAAAAATACACCTCAAATCTTTCTCTGATAGATGAGAATCATGCCAGAAAGAAGACGGATGAGGAAGGGAGACTTTTTCATAAGGATACTTTTGAGTATTCCTACAGCCGGACGTACTGCGGCGGCCATCCGGAGCCAGAACCGGTGGAAATAAGTGAAGATGCCACAGAGGAGGAAGCCGAAGCAGCCAGAGAAGCAGACGAGGCGGTTCACAAGGCATGGGAGGCTGGTATTGCATGGTGTGAGGAAAATACGGATTTTCACGATGTAGAGCCGGGAATTGCCGAGGAAGAATGCCGTAGAAACCGTGATCAGGCATATGAAGAATTTATCGCATTAAAATTCCAGTATGCGATAAAAGAGGTAAAGGCAAAGGAAGGGTATATTCTTCATAACTATCACAATGATGACAGGCTAATTGAGATCATTGAGGCAAAATCGAGCCAGGCCGGCGGGAAGAAACGTATGATTGGATATCTGGAACGCGATTTCGATGAGACGTCGGGAATTGACCGCATTTCGACAGAGGAAAAGCAGAAGGTTCAAGTCAGGACGGAAAAAGATGAGCCGGTTTCTGTTATGACTCAGAAAAATCCTGTTCCAGAGGCTCCGGGATTTGGCTATTACCGACAATATCGCAATTCATTTTTCTTAAAGTATGTAAAGGCATCGGATTCCATTGCCAGAAAGAGAAAGGCCACGCCTTCTGAACAGGAAAAAGAGGAAGTGATTCCTGCGAGCAAAACAGCCAGTCCGGGCACCGCGAATTTAGCAGCTCATGATGAAAGCGGCAGCGGGCAGAACGATGAGGAAAGTGAAGGCGGTGGTTTTACCGTCAATGGTCCTTTTCCAGGTTCCATTGAACCAATCAATCAGTCTGCGTACGACAGTGACACGGTTCTTCATACATTTACTGTCTATGATCATAGAACCGAAGGGGAAATTCATATCAATAAAAGAGATATGGAGATCGATGAGAAGGATCCGGCCGGAAGTTACGGGCTGGCTCAGGGCGATGCCACTCTTGAGGGCGCCGTCTATGGCCTTTTTGCAGCTGAAAATATCTGCCATCCCGATGGAAAATCCGGAATTGTTTTCCGGGAGAATGAACTGGTGAGCATTACCTCCACAGATAAAAATGGCGATGCCTCTTTCCTCGTCATTACAGAGGCGCCGGAAAATGGACCGGATAATTTCTACAGCACCGACAGCCATTTGTCTGACAGACCGGACTTCGATTACCCGGATTTAAAGTCTGCCAATGGCAATTCCTGGATTGGCCGTCCATTATTCCTGGGGAGTTACTATATACGGGAATTATCAAGAAGCGAGGGGTATGAACTCTCTGTTACAGGAGAGGATAATCCGAATTCCAATCAGGGAGATATCCCGGTAACAGTGACAGGCGCCAGCTGTGTGTCCACAGATGGATTCTACTTTGATGAAAATGAACCAGAAAGCCATGCAAAATTCGATGTGAAGTCGAAGAACATACCAGATGGTTTTGATATTTTCATTTCCGGATATCCGGCCGGGACGAAATTTTATAAGTATATCAGCACGAAAGACAGTAAGGAAGAGTCTGTCCTGGATCACTACGAAGAAATAAAAGAACCAAAGAAGGCTGTCGGCGGGGAGTCCAAGAATGGCAGAGAGGGGAAACCGATTTATAAAAGAGATGGCACGGGAAACCTGATTTATAATATGGATGCGCCCAAAAAGCTGGAATTAAACTATGGAGAATGGCAGAACCGCCCATCTTTCGTACCAGATACGAGTGTGGATATTACAGAGATGCCTTCTTTTGAACTTCTCGACTACGAAGCAGAGGCAGAAGAGGCTTCCAGTGACATCCTGAAAGATTTAATGAATGAGATGCTTGCGGCCAGAGGCTACCGGAGTATGGATTCTGCCCAGGAGGAGGCAGCAGGCTGGAAGATTCTGCCTGTGGCCGGGCGCACTTATAAGGACATGGTGAGGGAACTTGGCGACTGGTGTGATGAAAATACTTTCTGGGACACGATCTCGGTCGGAGATATTTACCAGGCGGGAAACAGATGGTTTATAAAGCTGTATGTGGATTACAGGCTATTGCCAACTGCCAGAGCGCTGATAAATCCTTATGATCAAATCCTGTATATCCGGGGAACATTCCATGATGAACTGGGACAAAAACACAGCTACTGGCAGGAATATTCAGAAGGAACGTATTCCTTTGACACCAGGACCAAAGCGCTTTCCGTGTCTCCTCTCCGGGGGATTCCGGGAAATGTCCCGCTGAATGGGAAGATTGAGGATTGTGAAGATATTCTCTATGAAGCCGAGATAGAAAGGTATCAGCCCGGGGAGCAGATGTATTACTATTTCCCGGATGGGGACATGATCTGCCATATTACGTATCGTCCCGTTTATAAGCAGCAGATCGTAGTAAATCAGGAGTGGACGCTGGATGAACTGACAAGGGTGGACTATAATGACCAATCCGGAGTATATAAAATCCATGTAAACAGCCAGGAGGGAGAAAATCAGGAAGAAAGGACAGATACCTTTCTTGCGGTAACACCGGATAAATCCATCATTTATCAGGGGCAGACCTTAGATTACGGCGCATATCTGGCATACCTTGGAAATGGAGGCGTTTCGGTGAGCCCATCCAGAGAAGAGGTGGCGGGAAGTTATATTAAAAACGCAGTTCTGTATTATCCAGGCCAGTTTACTGCTGCCTCTGATTCCGGAACGGGAGATAATCCTGTTATGGTGAGAGAGCGTGCAATTAAGCAGACTGTGAAGGTAGAAAAAGAGATTGATAAGTCCTCCTACTCAGGCGCTAATACGTATGCAGCGGTTCATGAAGACTGGTTTACCAGGCTATACGGCGGATTTTTCAAGAAGGGGGAAGGTGTGTCAAAGGTTCCGGGATTCCGTTTCCGGGTTTATTTGAAGAGCAATTTAGAGCGCCTCTACCGCGACGGAGAAGGCTGTGTTGTATGGCAGGACAGAAAAGGAAATGAAATCAACATTATTGCTGAAAAGGAGAAATTCCCTGTATCTGCCATGCGTATTGATACGAAAGTACTTCATGTCACGGATCCGCTTTTTAAGAAATCCGAGGATGCGGTGATTTGCAATACCATGCTGTACAGCTTTACTTCCGGCAAAATTAATACAGAACCCAATGAAGGCTATACGAGAATTTTGGAAGTGATACCGGAAGCCGGAAGGGACTCAGCAGCCCATTCAGAAGGCCGCCATTACAACTACGAGAAATTCTTTGACGGTATCAGGACGGCCAATCACGATAAATGGGTCGACGCAGCCCCTGCATACACCTCTGACCGGCCAGCCGGAAATGAGGCAAATCACGGAGAAGAAGCTTCCTGGAATGCCCACGCATCAGATGCGGTAAGACAGTTTGCGATCCGGTGGTATCTCGATGACGAGGTAGAAAAGCTGGTAAGCAAGGGTTCCTCGGGGGAATGGGAGGCAGCAGGAGGAAGCGGGCAATTCCAAAATGAGATCTATGATTGTGCTTTATATCAGGCACTCACAAAGGCAGAGAATTATCTTAAACCATTTTTTGCCTATGATTTCGATTCCATCTATGCGGTCAACTGGGACAGCAGTCCAGACGGCGGAAACGATGGAAATAAGGCGACACTGAGCGCTGACGCGTCAGAAGAAGGAGAAAACGGATGCTGTTTCGGAATCTCAGCCTATCTCCCATATGGAACGTACGTGATTGCAGAACAGCAGCCATCAGAATTGGTGACAGGTGATTTTAAAAACAGAAATTACCGGATTGAGACACCTCAGGAAATCACTGTGCCAACCGTTTATGAAGGACATGATGCGGCAGTTGAGAATGGAGAGCGAAACCAGTACTACCGTTATTCAAAAAACTTGTCAACAGAGGAAATGCAAAAACGGTATCTGATCCGTTTTCAAGAAGAAGAAGACGTAATAAAAGCCCACAATCACGATGGCGATTTCGAGGTTTATAAGTATGGAATGGCACTGAAGAAGATAAGAAACGGGGTTGAGGATTCTTCTGTTGAGGATTATTTTGCACTGACGCAGAGCGAATTCCGGCCGATGAAAAATTATTATAATTCCCGGGATGACAGGAGTGTTGGAGATGTTTCCTATTATCTTACAGAAGGAATGAATGGCAGGGAAGCTGTTTCAAAGTATTATCGGTACAGTTCGGTTTCCGAATCAGGCGGTATAGATACGATGCAGGGGGAACTTACCGCATATGAGGGAAAATACGCGCCTGTGCTTGTCCCATGGACGGTGACGGTTCCGGGCAGTGAGGAGTCTGACGGCAGTAAGTCAGAGGATGGCAGCAGTTCCTGCCAGGGGTATGTGCATATAAGATTCAGAAATCAATTTTATTCCGAGCGGCTGCGCATCGAAAAACTGGATTCTGAGACAGGAGAAAATATTCTGCATGATGGAGCCATATTTGCGGTCTACGCCGCGGACAGAGAAGCGGAGGAAAATTCCCGGGGCCATGTGAAATTCTATGAAAAGGAAACGACAATCGCCGGATCGAAAGAGTTCTTAGAGGCCATGGGGGCCGTGCAGATTACCACAGCTGCCCGGGGAAAGCCGGGTGCGGGAGAATTGTGGACCGGAGTCGTGCCGGCAGGAACTCCGATATGCCGGGAAGAGGAACAGATTGTCTTTCATGATAATATGGGAAAAAGAACTGGCCTTTTTGAAGCGCTTTCGACTACGAGAGACGGACTTATGGAAGGTGAGAAAGATCCTTCTGATTTAAGTGTACAGGATCAGAATACCGGTTATATAGAAACACCCGGTCCGTTAGGAGCCGGCGCCTATGTCCTGTGTGAAGTCAGGCCGCCTGCCGGGTACGCCAGAAGCAAACCGATTGCCATTGAGGTCTATTCTGACAAAATAACGTATTATCTTGACGGAAACCGTAATAACCGGGTAGAAGCAGCAGTTTATGGAGGCGAGGGTGCTTATAAAGGCGGGTCATCTTATAAAGAGGGAACAAATCACGAAGAAGAGACGGTTCATGGGGAAGAAACATTTTATGAAGGACCTGCGTCAGAGAATCAGGAAAATTCTGCCGCCCGTGTCTACGTGGGGAATTCTTCTGTCAGGCTGAAGGTGATAAAGGAGAAGACAAACCAGGAGACAGTCACCTATCGCACGGAAACAAGACTGGAGGGAACCGAAACAGAGCTAAAAAAATTGTACGGATCAGGAAATCTGGAATTCGCATATAAAAATGGCAGATATCTGGGATATGCGTGGTATAAAGGGACACTGGAGTATCTGGAAGCCCGAAAGACAGCAGGTGAGATGGTAACTCCCGTATATGAAGACGGAGTTTTTGCGGGCTACGGCCTTGTAACAATCCCTCGTGAGGTCGAAGACGCAGAAAATCTCTGCATACCCGGCGCCAGGATGGTTCTTTATGATGCCATCAGGATCCGAAGAAATGGAATTGGAGGCGATAATGGTTATGACGGCGTTGAAGTGACAAGGGACAGCAACGGAAACGTACAGTCCATGCAGGTTCTCGAAGGCTATGCAGGAAGTACGATAGAACTGATTCGAAAAGAAGATATTGCCGGCAGTCTCGATGGAATACCTGGAAATGGAACATGGACTTACCAGACGGTTCAGAGGAAGAATACAGATATCCTTTACTATTCCCTTGGTAATCTGAGTGTTACGGAAAAGGAGAAGGACGGGACTGTGTATGGATATGACCGCTCTGGGAAGCGGGTCAGAGTGAAAGGCCGTGACTCTGTTTTTGTCCTGAAAAATGGCCATCCGGAATTTGAAATAGCCGGAACCGCACTGGAAGAGATTACGTATTCTCCGGTCAACCAGTGTATAGAAGGAATGTCGCCAGACACACATCTATACCATCTGAATTCGGAAGGCAGCAGGGATGCACTGGTGGATCCGGAAACAGGTATGGCATATCTGGAGGATCAGACCGGAGTTACCGTGTGGCCGGTCAAAGTTTCGAAGACCTCTCATGGAGCCGTGATTTCCAGAGATAAGATTAAGACGTATCGGATTGCGTCATTTCAGTCAGATACGGATCGGGAGTATACGATTGGGACGTACGACGGAATGCAATTTATAAAGAAAATGAATCCGGTGCTGAACAGTTACGGCCTGCCGGTTTACTATCGGAAGTCAGAACAGACATATACAAAGGGGCAGCCGGTGTATGATATTGACCACGATTTTGTGAGATATCGTTATTCTGATTTTCTGGAGGCGTATAACCGCAATGCCTTTCGACTGAACATCAAAGAAGAATTGTTCGATGTCGGTGAGGAAGAGAACCTGGAAGATGACAGGAAGCTGTTTCATAAACAGGGCGAAGCCTGGATTGCCGAGAATACATGGCTGACCGGAGAAAAAACGCCAGACGATCCGTTTGTTACAGTACTTACAAACGGTCAGTCCGATATGCTCAAGAGGGTGATTCCTGGCACTTACATTATGGAAGAACTCACAGCACCAGATGGATATGCACTGGCATTTCCGGAGGCAGTAACAGTCGGGGAAACCAATGTGGTTCAGGAGAAGAAGATGGCTGATGAAACAATCAAGGTAGAAATTTCCAAGATTGACGCGCCTGACCAGTATGAAATTTCAGTCAACAGCGATTTTCAACCGGGCTACACTGTTATGGAAAGGAAAGGGGCTTACTCCTGCAAAATGGTTCCGGGAGTTCATCTCGCCCTTTATAAAGCCAGGCGTGTCTATACGACTGACAGTGAGAGATATCCCAAGGGATATTATCTGGTAAAAACTGAGAACAGCCCGGCAGAATGGTCGACAGGGGGAACCGGAGGCACTCCGGCGGTAACTGTAAAAGGTGAGTGGATTACTGACGGCAGTCCCAAATACTTTGAAGGAATTCCGGCAGGTGATTATATACTGGAAGAGTTGGAAGTACCAGCCGGTTATCTGAAAAATTCCATGGAAATCGAAGTGAAACCGACAGGAGAAGTACAGGGGGTTGAACTGAAAAATGACCATACCAGGCTGGAAATCTTTAAGTATGTCCAGGAGTCTGGCGGCGCCCCTGTCATTTTGCCTAATGAAAATGCGGCAACTCTTGCTCTTTATGGCGCAGTTACAGACGGGGAAGGCAATATTATCATGGAGGGAGGAGTCCCCTGTTATGACAGGAACCGCCTGATGGAAGAGTGGACAACCGACGATTTGACGGATTATAGAACTCTGACGGAAAAGAGTCATAAATTGACGGACAGGCTGAAACGTTTTCTCGGGATTGGCAGAAAACAGTCTGGTTTTATCGCTGATTTTGAGGAAGAATACCGCCTGGAAGGACCGGGATTTACCAGATTTACATGGGACACAGAAAATGGAAGGAGAGAGGCAAAGCTGCTGTCATCGGTACAGGCAGGTCAGTCGGATTCTGTAGTTCAGATCTGGCGTACAGATACAGGAAAAGATATCCGAATCACCATATACCGGAATGTAACGAATGGTTCCCTTGACGAGGACGGAAATCTGCCGCTGATCTTCGAATATCAGTTTAATTACAGGGAACTGGAAAATGGGATTCGCAGTTATGATACGACAGAAGGACTGCATCGGATCGATTATCTCCCATTTACGGATATGGTGGCAGGGAATCGGGTTGGAAACTATGTTTTGGTAGAAACCGGAGTACCGGCCGGATATGAAGCGGCGCAACCAAAGGCAGTCACGATAACAGAAGAAAGTGTTATCAGAAGAGTGGGACTGAAAAATGAGAAGAAGCATCTGGATATTATAAAGTTTGTGGAGGATGGGGGAGTGCTCTGTCCGGCAGCAGGCGCAGAACTGGCCCTTTATCGGGCAAATTCAGATGGAGTATATTCAGAAGAGGAGGAACTTCTGGTTGACAGATGGCTGAGTGGAACGGACGGACGTTACACCGAAGAAGACCAGGCGCTTGGCACGATTCCGGAAGGGCTTGCAGTCGGTGATTTAAAGGCACACAGAATTGATAAAATTCCTGACG
>CAUEKH010000028.1 GCA_959018155.1 uncultured Hungatella sp. | reverse complement strand
CGCGGCGAAACACCGGAGTCTCCAGTTCCTTCTTCAAAATCAGTTCGGAACCGGCCTGATAGATTTCCCCGTTTTCCGTGACCAGCAGAATGTCTTCGATATAATCCTTCTGGGCGAGAAAGCTGGAGAGAAAGCTTTTAATCCTTTTCTTCTGTTGAAAGCCCAGATAGGAAGCCTCCTCCCCCGGCTTAATTAAATTGGGGGTGATGATTTCCTGGGCAGCGGCAACCGATACCGCAACCTTCTTTGCCTCCGACAGCATATCGTTAAATTCCCTGTCCGCAAAGGAGATATACTGCTCCGTATACCGCTCCGTCATGGATTTTATTGTGTTGATTTCTGCATAATAGGAAATGATTAAAGAGACGACGGCTGTGCCTATGGCAGTCAGCAGACTGACTGCCATGATTTTCGTCTGGATCGAATGGATATTCATGTATCTCCCTCTATTGTCGCGGTGCGCCTGATGATTCTGTCCTCCACCCAGTGCTCTTTGTAGTAGGTATTATTTTCAAAATGGTCCCCGATGGCGGCCATTTTCTCTTCCATCTGCTTTTTCATATTTTCTTCTGTCTCCCGGAACTCCGGGATTCCGATCAGGTTGTTTTTCTCATACGGATCCGCTTCCAAGTCAAATAAAAATTCCTGGCCGTCAGACTTGTATCTGGCGTATTTATAGCGGCGGGTGCGGTATGCCCTCCACTCCTGGCCGTCGCCCCAGGCGGCGGTCGGGCCGGTGCACATCAGAAGGGCGCCATTTTCCCACGGTTTTTCGGGGTTCTCACGGGTATGGGGTTCTTTTCTTATGGCGGATTCATTTCTTACACCGGATTCACAGTCTTTCACTGTTCTGCTCAGATCCGTCCCTTCCACCCCGGCCGGCACCGGCAGGCCCATCAGGGAGAGAAGTGTTGGCATAATATCTACGGTATTTACCACACAGTCTCTCTTTGCATTTTTCTCTAAATGGCCGGGCCAGCGCATCAGCATGGGGACGCGGATGGCCTCCTCATAGAAAATGTTTTTCGCCCTTCTCCCGTGCGCCCCAAACATTTCCCCGTGGTCTGAGGTGAAGACGACAATGGAATTTTCTTCTAAGCCAAGGCGTCGGATCTCACGGAACAGCCGGCCCATATTGTCGTCTAAATTGGCAACCATGGCGTAGTATACTCTCATCCACTCTGTCAGTTCTTTCCTCTCTTCTTCCCTTAAGCGTGCCCACTCATCGGCGTGAGGGTCATTGTCCGGCAGATAGTTGGGAGGGTACTCAAACTGTGTATCCGCAAATTTTTTTAAATATTCTTCTGGTACATTTTCCGGAATCCAGGGGTCATGCGGAGTTCCGATGGAAAGAAACAGGGCAAAGGGGGATGTTCCCTCCTTAAGCCGCTCCAACTGCTTCACAGCCATATCCACCTGGGCATCCGGCTCGTATTTATCGTAGTAGATTTTTTCCGGGCTGTCCAGGTGGTAGTATGCGGTTCCCACTGAGTACTCATGGCGGAAATTATATCCGGCAAAATACCCGTTAAAGCCAAGCCGATCCCTGCCCCGGGGAATATAGGAATTTTTTGGATCGTAGTGATTTCCCAGTTCCGCAGCGTACATGTGCCATTTTCCTATGTAGGCGGTTTCATAGCCATTTTCATTTAAGACGTCGGCAAAGGTGTGATGGTTTGGATTCATCCGGATCTCATTGATCACCATCCCGGTGCTCGTCGTATATTTTCCCGTAAATAAAGAGGCCCGGTAGGGCGCGCACACCGGATGGCCGCTGACTGTCTGGCATAAATCCGTGCACTCTGCCTGAAAGGCATCAATATTCGGCGTCTGCGCTCTCTTATCGCCTGCATAACCGAGACTGAAATAGCGCAACTGGTCCGCGAAAATGTAGATTAAATTTGGTTTTGCTGTTTCTCTGCTCATATCATTTCCCCCTCTGCTGTCTTTTTAAGACTATTCTATCAGATATTTCATTGGAAAATTGAGTACTATTTTTACATGATGATATATTATTTTGTTACTGTGGTTGATATAGCCGGTGTGGCTGCAGCGTGGCGGCCTTTCGGACGGGCTGCGCGCAGCCTGCTGCCGGTATGAGACTGTGTACAATATAACATTTTCTTCCTGAATTGATATCTGTAAAAAAAGGAAGCAGCTCCATAATCAAATATATCATGGCAGATGCTTCCTGTGAATTTCTTCTTGCTGCATCCCACTGCTTTCGCGCCGGGGCTGCATTTACTGTTTACTTATCTCTCTCTTTTTATCATTTATGTGTTGAGTTCGCTACACTTATTCAGACAGTTCCCACGCATCCCACTCCCTGGAATGAAGGTCCGGCTCTTCCGCCTGGGTCCACCATTTTGCCCGGTAGACATGGCCCTGGTAAGTAACCGTGTCCCCCTGATTATAGACAGTATCCTTTGACCAGGGTGCAGGCGCTTCGCTGCCTGACTCGTCGTTTGTGGACGGATCCGGGGTGGATTTCTGATTCGTGGATTCAGGGACTGTTTTGTCCTGGTTCGTTGTTTCACGGTCTGCTTTGTCCTGATCCGCAGCTTTATAGTCCGCAGCTTTATAGTCCACAACTTCATAGTCCTCCGCTTCACGGCCTGCCTTCCCGGCCTCTCCAGTTCCGGCAGCCCCGGCAATCAGCTTCTGCAGTTCCTTTTTCTTATCTCCGGAAAATTCCCAGAACATGATTCCGCCCAGATTTTTCGAAGCTGCATAGTTCATTTTTTCCTGGATGGACTGGCTGTCATCATAGGAGATAAAGGTGCTGCCGTTGTAGAGATAAGGGGTTTTGGACTGGTCATCGAAATAGCGGACATACCCATTTTTTCCCTCATAATTCTCCTTAAGATCCCAGTAATCGAAAACGCCCGCCTCCCAGGTTCCCAGTCCATATCCCGTGCCGGACAGCGGCGTGGCCGGGCATCCAGCGCCCCGACTGCTGGCATTTTCCCAGCCTCTTCCGTAAAAGGCCAGCCCCAGATTCAGCTTCTCCGGGGGAGCCCCCGCCTTCAGATACGCCTCCACGGTATCAGATACGCTTAAGCCATCGGAGGCATAGAGAGGCGCATTGTGCCCTGTGGCGCTGTCCCAGGAACCATGGTAATCATAGGCCATAATATTCAGGAAATCGACGTATTTCATCAGTTCTCCCAGTTCCGTGTTCCGGGTAAAGGACACGTTGGGACCGCCTGCCACCGTGAGTAAGTAGTGTTCTCCCTGAGCGTCCAAAGCCGCCCGAACCTCTTTTAGCAGCAGCGTGTAATTCTGGCGGTCCTCAGGCCGGTGTGTGATGCCGTTGCCGCCTTCCACCGGAAATTCCCAGTCGATGTCGATCCCGTCAAATCCGTATCTGGTCAGGAAACTGACTGCCGACGAGGCAAAGCGTTTCCGGCCGGCTTCGCTTGCTGCAACATCGGAAAAGCTGCCGGACCACGTCCAGCCTCCCACCGATATCAGCACCTTCAAATGGGGATACCGCTCCTTCATTTTCTTAAGCTGGCCAAAATGGCCTCTCACGTCCTGACTCTCCCACGTATCCCCTTCAAATGGTTTCTCCGTATCAACCCAGCTGTCCCCCACAAGAATCTCCCCGTCGCTGCTTACATTGGCAAAGGCAAAATTTACATGGGTGAGAAGCTCCGGATCCATGTCATTGACCTCCAGCTCCCGCGCATATGCAGACCAGGAGGTAAAATAGGCCACGCGGCGGAATACATTCCCATACGCTTCCCGGACCGGGACTGTCTCATGCTCCGACAGGATCAGCGGATCGGAAGTTTCCGTTTCAGTTTCAGTTCCCGTTTCCTCTTCCCCCTCCACTTTCTGAGCCGTAATCGTTACCTCCAGCTTTTCACCTCTCTGACTGCATCCAGTGGAAATGACTGATACAACTGATACGGCTGACACAACTGACACAGCCGCCAGAGCCGCCGCCAAAATCCGGTATTTTTTGTATTTTCTCTTCCACATATTTTTCCCTCCCGTCTGTAATCTTCTGAAAAATAACGAAAACCCGGAAATCCGCAGATCTGCCATGCAGATCCTGTCTTTTCGGGCTTACGCTTTCTACCAGAACTATTTTACCACAAAACAGACGCTATCCTGGACGCCTCCTGGACGTCTGTTCATCTTTCTATTTTCCTGTTTTGTACGCCTCAATCTGCTCCATCTGGATCCGATTGTATTCCTCTGCCGCTTCCTCGGCAGACATCCCGTCCACCATCTCGAGGCACAGAATCCGTATCGTATCCCAATAGGTAAAGTGCAGGTTCATATCCTCAATCGGAATCTGCCCTTCCTGGGAGGCCAGATCCTTGAGCGCTTTCATCTGCTCCGCGCCTATGGGCTCCCCCTTCTGCCCTTCCCGGGTCGGCAGGGCTCCGCCGCCTTCTTTCAGAATTTCGGGAGAATCGTCTTCCGTTATATAGCGCACCACTTCCAGCGCTTCTTCCAGATGTTCGCTCTGCGCGTTTACACAAAACCGATCCGCAATGGAAGGAATACAGATGGTGCCGTCGGACAGGGCCGGAACTCCCTGGGCCTTGTAGGCCGACATATCCATCTCTTCTCCAAAATATTTCTCAACCCCGCAGCCGAAAAAGGCAAAGCCGACCTTCTGGTTCTTAAAATCCTCCATGTCTGTCGTGCAGGCCGGAATTCCGTCTACGTATTCTTTGGTCAGGTTCTCCCCGTAATATCCCTTCTGCAGGAACATCTCAAACAATTGGAATCCTTCCAGCATATAATCGCCGATTTTGATACTGCCGTCATTTAAACCCTTCACGATATTCTCGTAGTCCTCCGACTGATAAATCCGGTAAAGCCCCTTTGCCATGACCGGAACCGTCATTCCGCACCACCGGTTAATCGCCACGGGCGTCACACCGTTTTCTTTGAGAACCTCACAACAGTGGATCCAGGAATCGTAATCCTCCGGGGCGGAAAGGCCGTACTGTTCCAGCAGTTTCGTATTCACATACATGCCGTAAACGGACATGGTGAGCGGAATGGTATAGACGACGTCACCCACAGTCGACTGGCTTTTGGCCGAGGTAAACAGACGGTCATAAGCCGGAAGCCCTGACAGATCATAGAGATATCCCTTACTGACAAAGTCTTTCACCTTATCTGCATTTACCGTGAAAATATCGTCCCCTTTGCCGGATGCCAGCCGTTTTTCCAAAATATCATCATAACCATCCTTCACCGAAATGCCTTCCACCTGGATTTGGATGCCATCGTGAGTCGCGTTGAACTGATCGATCAGCCGCAGGGTCGCGCTGGCTCCCTCGGTCTTCCTGATACTCATGGGAAGAAAGAAATTCAGAATTACCGTCTCATTTTTCTCCTCCACAGCCACTTCATTTTTCCCGGCGCAGCCGGCGATGCTTCCCACAGCCAGTGCGGCGCAAAGGAACATACTCATCCATCTTTTTCCTTTCATAAAAACGTCCCCCGTATCTTTTTATTTTCTGAAACAGTTCATTCTTTCTATCAATTTCTGCAGCAGCAGGTAGAGCTGTTCGAAATCTACCGGCTTCGACACATGGGCGTCCATGCCGGCTTCGGCCGCTTTCTGCACATCCTCCGCAAACGCATCGGCCGTCATTGCGACAATCGGTATGGCAGAGGCGTCTTCTCTCGGCAGACGTCGAATCGCCCGCGTCGCATCATACCCGTTCATCAAAGGCATCTGGATGTCCATGAGGATGGCGCAGTAATATCCTGGCTCATGATCCTGGAATTTCTCAACGGCCTGCTTCCCGTTCTCCGCCGTCTCTGTCTCAATCTGATAGAGCGACAGCATCTCAATGGCAATCTCACGGTTTAAATCATTATCATCCACCAACAGGACTCTGACATTTTTAAGCGGCCTCCGGGCCTGATCCGGGTTTGAGCCTTTCAGGCTCTGCTCTTCGCCTTCCTGATCCTTTGCGATTTGGAAACGAAGTTCCACAGTAAATGTGGTGCCCTGTCCCTGCACGCTTTCCACGGAAATAGTTCCGCCCATCAAATCCACCAGATTCTTCGTAATTGCCATTCCCAGTCCGCTTCCGGATTGTGCACTTTTCTCCCTGTTTTCCTGCTCAAAGGCCTCAAAGAGGCGGGGCAGGAATTCAGGCGCCATGCCGGGTCCGGTATCTGAAAGGACAAAGCGCAGACGGATCCAGCCCGGTTCGTCTTCTAATTCCATTATATCCCAGCTGATTTTTCCGCCTTTCCCGGTAAATTTAAGGCTGTTTCCCAGGATATTGATCAGGATCTGGTTCATCCGAAGCGCATCGCCATAGACTCTTCCATGCTTTAAGTTATGTACCGTAACGGTAAAATACTGCTTCTTCTCCTCCGCCTGGCTGCGTATAATATCCGAGACCTTCTGTATCTCCTCCTCAACCTGCATCGGCTGGCAGCTGATATTGAGTTTTCCGCTTTCAATCCGGCTCATATCCAGGATATCATTGATCAGGCTGAGCAGGTGGCGGCTGGAGGTGCTGATTTTCTGGAGAAGTTCCCGCACGCTGCCGGAACAGTCCTGCTGAAGCAGCGCAAGCTCCGTCATGCCCATGATGGCATTCATCGGAGTCCGGATATCATGGCTCATGGAAGAGAGGAATTCACTCTTGGCCTTGCTGGCCTTCTCGGCCGTCATCAGGGCAGAATCCAGATTCCTGCGGACTTCCCGCTCCGCCGTCTGATCCTCCACTGCCACAATATACTGATTGCTTCCCGCCTTCCCGTCAATGTGAAGGATTTTGACCTTCAGCCAGAGAAAAGAGCCATTTGAGGCATGTTCATACCGGCATTCCTCCCCCACATTTTCCCGCAGGACTCCCTCTGCCATCCGGGCGGCGGCTTCTCTCAGGGTACCGCTCTCACAGCGGTCAAAAAATCCCATCGGGTTCTTCTTGCAGTCATCTGCCTCCAGCCCCAGTACCCGGAAGGAATTCTGGAATACCATCTCCATCCGGTGGTTTTTCCCATTATACACCATGAAAACCTGTTCCACATTTTCCGCAATCAGACCAAAAAGCGTGTCGCGGTATTCTCTCTCTCTGGAAAGAGCGGCCTCCCTTCTTCTGCTGCTGTCTACCATCATGAGGCCAATCACACACAGAAAGATAAACAGGCAAACCAGGGACACCAAAAGCAGGATGGAACTTCTCGACTGCTGGATGACCGTCAGAGGCACAATCGCCGCCATATACCAGCCCGGCGTATCAGCCACCGGCGTAAAGTACAGATAATTTTCGGTCGCTTCCGTCCTCACCACAATACTTCCGGATTGTCCTGCAGCCACCATTTCTCTGATGCTCTGAAGCACCTCTTCGGAGTTTCCGCTTTTTTCCAGCATCTGGTACAGGGACATATAGGTTCTCTGGGCGACGGTGTTCTTCGTATAGACGAGATACTCCCCGCTCTTCCCGTCGATCATATAGGCAAAGCCGCGGCTGTCAAAAAAGTCCATGGCCGCCGGAACATAATATTTTTCCAGATCAATATATCCGTAGAGCGTGGCCTGCCATCCGTCCCCGGACCGGTTCTCCGCCCGCATGACGATCTGCTTTCTTCCGTTCCAGCCATAAAATGCCTGGCTGATATCGCTGTCCTCCGGAAACTCCGCCCACTCCATATCTGTCTCTTCCGTAATCCCGGTTCCGTCGCTGAAAAATCCGGTTCCATCGGGATAGACCAGGGCAAGCCGTTCGAAAATCCCCTCCTCTGCATATTTCTGTAACCGCTCCTGCCTCTTCTCCTCCGGGAGAAGCGCCATAATATCATAAATATCGTGGAGGCTGCGCAAATCCTGCATGGTGTACTCCTGGATGTACTCAGCCCCGATTTTTGTCATGCTTTTAATACTGCTCTCCGTGTCCTCACGCAGACTGTTGTTAATCTTGGAGACGAACCCTAATACACCTACAATCAAAAAAAGCACTAAAATAAGGCTTCCCGACACACGAAGCAGGCTGCCTCTGTCCTGATGCAACTTCTCCCCACCGCTTCGCTTTTCAAGAGCCTTCTGCATTGGTAAATTCTCCTTAAATCACGTTGTTTTGTTTCATTATAGCATATCTGTCAATTTTTACAATAATATGGGCTCACAATTCAGGATGGGTATAAAAGTTTCATAAAAGAGCACAGAACCGGAAAATAATGAAAGCCCGGAAATCCACAGATCCGCCAGGCAGATCCGGTCTTTCCAGGCTTACGATTTCTGTCAGGACTATTACTCCTAACCTTTCACCACTCCAACCGTTTTTAACTTCTTCACAGGCACCACCAGATCGGTCTGCTGGTCCATCACGTGATCGATGTCCTTGTAGGCAAACCGGCTCTCCTCAGCCACATCAGACTTTTTCGTCTTCCCCAGCACGACTCCCTGTTCCTTTAAATCGTTGATTACCTTGTCACAGGGAAATGTCTCCATGGCAGCCTTTCTCGAATACGCCCTCCCGGCGCCGTGGGAGGAACTTAAGAAGCTGTCGGGACAGCCCTTTCCCATCACGACGTAGCTGTAAGAGCCCATGGCGCCCGGAATCACGGCCAGTTCCCCGTTGCGCACCCTGGTAGCCCCTTTCCGGTGAACCCAGACCTCTTTTCCAAAATGCTCTTCCAACGATGCGTAATTGTGGTGGCAGTTGATGGATTCTGTATATTCTACAGTCTGTCCCAGGAATTTTTCTGCCTTCTGGCTGACGATCTCCATCACCTTTTCCATCATCCGCGCCCGGTTCTCATATGCGTACTGAAGAGCCAGATCCATCCACAGAATGTACTCTTTTCCCTCGGCGCTGTCCACAGGAAGAAATGCCAGGCGGTACTCATCCGGCACCGTGCTGTACCATTTCCCGTTCAGTTCCCGGGCCTTATTATGGTAATAGTCGCAGATTTCTTTTCCGAAATGGCGGCTGCCGGAGTGGATCATAATCCCGAGATATCCCTCCTGATCCTCCTGCAATTCAATAAAATGGTTTCCGCCTCCCAGCGTCCCCGTCTGATAGTAGGCGTCCTCGATGAGCGGGTAAAGCAGTTCATTTTTCTCATAGTCTGAAGAATGCTCCATACATTCATCGAGAACCTTTGACTCCTGTCTCTTTTTATAGGAATTATACCCCACCGGGATATTTCTCATAATTTCACCGATCATGCTCTGGATTAAAGTCCCATTTCCCGTCATCACCGGGCGCATATCCGATACCTTAATATTCGTGGAAATGAAATTCATCCCGCAGCCAATATCGACGCCCACCGCATTGGGGATGATGACGCCGTCCGTGGCGATGACTCCGCCGATCGGCATCCCTTTTCCCTTGTGGGTGTCCGGCATTAAGCATACCCATTTATGGATAAATGGGAGATCCGCCAGGTGGAGGGCCTGCTCTAAACAGCCTTCTTCCAGCTCTTCCATAGATTCCAGCCAGATTTTTACCGGCATTTTCATACTTTCGTCTTTTAATGTAAACATACCTTGATTCTCCCTTCTCTTTTCTCTCTTCGTGACTTTATCTTACCAGCATCTTCCTGTCTGTTCATTTAAAAAAAGGTGCGAGGAATGGCTTTTGGGGTGACAGTGCAGTTATTTGGCGGTATAATTAAGGGTAACAGGCATCGAAAAGAAGGAGGAGAAAACGTGGGGGATTTTTCTGAACTGATCCGGCATTTCGACAAAATCCGCGGCTACGTGCGGGATTTTTACGTCTACGGTTTTAAGACGCGGGACGATTACCGGGATGGAAGCGGCCGCACGTACGACAACGAACGGCGGCGGATTGAGAACTGGTTCGGACCTTATATTTCCAGCGAATATCAGAGGGATAAAAGGAAGGCGGTAGCAATCACCATCGACAGCAGCCGCATTTCTGTCAACCCCTTATTTGCTGCATGGAAATCGAAAAGCTTTACCTCCAACGATATCATGCTCCATTTTTTCCTGACGGATCTGCTCTCCGATGGAAAATACCGTTCGGCCGACCAGCGTACCGATGAAATCCAGGAGAAATACGAGGTTCTGTTTGATTCCCAGACCGTCAGGAAAAAGCTGGCGGAATACGAGGCAGCCGGAATTTTCCGGTCGGAAAAGGAGGGGCGCAGACTCCTCTATGGCATGGTACGGGAGGAGGGTTCCATTTTCCCGGGAAATGCGGGGCATAAGGCTTCGCGCATTGGAGATGAAGAGCCGGATAACGCGTCTGCGGCCGGTGAAGATACCGGTTTCTTCGATATGGTAAGCTTCTATCAGGGGGCGGCGCCCTTCGGATTTATCGGAAGTACGATTCTCGACAACTGGGCGCGGGAAAATGAGGTGTTTCGCTTTAAACACGATTTTCTGGTCCATACGCTGGAGGATGAGGTGCTGTACCAACTTCTTCGCGCCATGAAAAACCGCTCGGGCGTGTGTCTCGAATACAGAAGCTTAAAAGCCGGGCGGACTCCGGAGGCCGGCGCCGCCCCTGTGCGCAAAATAGACGGCACCCCGCTGAAAATCTTCTGCAGCACTCAGACCGGCAGGCGTTACGTCTGCATCCATCAACCGAAAACGAGACGTTTTTCCTGCTGCCGTCTCGATTCTATCCTTCGGGTGGAGGAAAAAGGGGAAGATAAGGACTATGAACTTCATGTCGCGGATTTAGAGAAGAATACCGGAAACTGCTGGGGCGTCTCTTTCGGGGAAAAGCGCGGGCTGGAGACGGTCACTCTCGATGTGGCCTTAAATGAGGAGACGGAATCCCACATCCTCATGCGGCTGGAACGGGAAGGGCGGGGCGGGACTGTTAAGCGCGTCTCACCCGGTATTTACCGGTACGAAAAAACGTGCTTTGACTGCAATGAGATGCTGCCATGGGTCAAGACATTTATCGGAAGAATTGTGTCTTTCTCCTGCACCAACTCCGCTCTCACGGATAAATTTTACGGGGATATGGACAGGATGGCCAGACTTTACGGGGAGGTGCCGGAACATGGATCATGAATTATTTTCAGAAGTATATAACCGGTATTTTCTGGTCGTACGGCAAATTCTGGAGGCTGCGGACAAAGCGCCTGTGACGGAAAAAGAGATGGCGGCCATGGCGGCGGAATACGGTTATGAGGAAACGGTGCTCTTTGTTGTACCGAAACTGCTCAGTGGGGAATGGGATTTACTGACCAAAAGGGGGAGGGACGATTCCTCAGAGGAGAACGGCTTCTCCTCAAAAGTCGGGACTCTAAAGCCGCTTCCCCTTACGAAATTACAAAAGTCGTGGATTCGGACCATGATGGCGGATCCGAAGTTCCGTCTGTTCTTTTCCAATGATGCGTGCGAACGGCTGGAACGGGTGGTCGGTGACGCAGAACCGCTCTTTGACTGGGGCGACTTTCTCTGGTTCGACCGGTATCTGGATCGCGATCCGGTGGAATCTGACATGTACCGGAGGCATTTTCAGATTATTCTGGAGGCAATCCACAGCAGAAGGGTTCTGGAAATCGAGTATTATTCTGCCAAAGACCGGTTTTCTTCCCATCGGTATCTTCCATACAGGATCGAGTATTCTCCGAAAACCGATAAGTTCCG
Organism: uncultured Hungatella sp.; assembly: GCA_959018155.1. Lineage (GTDB taxonomy): Bacteria > Bacillota > Clostridia > Lachnospirales > Lachnospiraceae > Hungatella. Next base: position 2,964 of record CAUEKH010000028.1, on the reverse strand, counting down.
GCTGCTGGCCGTGATGGTCAGGAAGGGGCGGATGGTCAGCGAAACCCTGATTCTGAATATTTCCCGTATCATGCGGATTAGGGCCACGGCGCTTCTGATGCCGGAGTTTTTTCCCGGGGAAGCTGACGTGGAACCATCTGTCTGCCAGGAACCTGTCCTTCTGGAAATTTCCGGGGAGAGAAACGGGCTGGAACGGACCATGCTTCATTTTGCCTGTTACCGGAAACAGACGGAAAAGCTGGGGGACTCCGGAAAGTATCTCTGCAAGATTTTTTATCGCCGGGAAATGGAGACGGAACTTCTGATCCAGATTCTCTCTTTCGGGCCGGTCGTGAAGGTACTGGGGCCGGAACCATTTCTGGAACAGGTGAGGGAACGGGTGAGAAGACAGAAGGAATGGATCGATAAGGGCGCCAGGACAGACCGGAAACAGTGACAGAAAACGAATAGTAATTCTTGATAAAGTATGGTAGGATAGTCATATCTGACTGAACAGGTCGATTATCAGAAAACAGGAGGGATATGTAAGTATGTGGACAAGAGCAGAATTAAAAGAGAGGGCAAAGGCGGATTTGAAACCGTTTTACTGGTATGGCGTCCTCGTATGTTTCATTGCGGGAATACTGGGCGCCGGCACTTCCGGTGGCAGTGGCAGCATCAGGAGACAATCCGGCAGCAGTTCCGGAAACGGATCCCATTCCGATATCACGATAGGGTATGGCAACGGCTTTGCGACTTTCATGATGGTTCTGGGAATGATTGTTGTCATTTTGCTGCTTGCCGCCGCGTTAGGTATTTTTGTGAGCAACTTAATAAAGGTAGGCAAGCTGCGTTTCTTCATGGAGAGCGCCAGCAAACAGAGTTCGGCGGGGATCGATCGGCTGTTCTTTGCATTCAGAAACGGCCACTATGCGAATGTGATGGTAACCATGTTCTGCAAAGGACTTTTTGAATACCTGTGGATGCTGCTCCTTGTAATTCCAGGCATTTATAAGCATTATGAGTATTATATGATCCCGTATCTGCTGGCGGAGAATCCGGATATGGACCGCCATGAGGCATTCCGTCTCAGTAAGGAGATGATGGACGGGAACAAGCTGGATACCTTTGTGATGGAACTTTCTTTTATTGGATGGTATATTCTGGGAACGCTGATGTGCTGTGTCGGGGTATTTCTGGTTCATCCGTACTATGAGATGACATTTGTGGAACTGTACTGGGTTCTGCGGGATCGGGTTCTCGGGCCGCAGCAGTCGGTGAACGGAAATGGATATACGGATACCACTTATTATGAGGTATAATTCTTAAAAATGTTTGGGGCAGCCGCGCCAGAGTCACTTGAAAGCAAGTGAAAACTGGTGCGGCTGCCCCTTTCTCTACTTCTTTACCGGCACGAATTTCGCCCGGTTCATCAACGGATGTTCCAGCTTAATCGCGCCCTCCACCGGGCACACCATCACGCAGGCGCCGCAGTAATAGCACTCTCCCGGGTACATCACGACGGGCGGCTTTCCCTTTTCCGGATTGGGATACAAAATGTCGCACTGGCATACACTGGCGCAGCGGTTGCAGCCGATGCAAAGGCTTTCCTCGTAGCGGATGGGTTTCGCGCTGCTTCCCACCGGCTCTGCGGTAAAATCAATCTTTCTCATCTTCTGCCTCCTCTATGTAATCGCGGTTCCTCTTCTCATACTCTTCCTTCAGATTTCCGAAAAAGTCCAGCGCCACCTCCCGGTGCAGCACCTCCCCGTTTTCCTGGCAGATTACGATGTGCTTTCTGTCCTTTAGCGGATCCATTTCCGGATAGTCACTCCGTCTGAAGCAGAGTGGTTCCGAACTCGATTTGCGGAGAAGGCAGGCGTGAAGGACCATCTCTGACACGGTCAGGATGTCCAGGACTTCGTGGGTCCTCATCAGTTCATGGGGATTTCGGCAGAAAAGCTTCGGCACCACCTCATTTTTATAGGACCGCAGTAAATCGAGGCCTTCCTTCAGCAGATCCTCGCACTTGATTCCGCCGCAGTAATTCTGCATAGCTTTGGAAATTGCCAGGTTCAGTTCCTTCCAGCTTACTCCCTCCGACTCCTCCGTATAGAGCGGCGCGTATAAGCGCTCCTTCTCCCGGTCGGCTTCGGCTCTGTCAAATTCGGAAAATTCCACGGTATCAGCCCAGGCTGCGGCCTTCCTGCCCGCATAATACCCGGTTGCGCACGCAAATCCGGCACAGTCCGAGGCGTAGAGCTGGTCGCCGGCCGCGTAGATGCCGTCGATATTCGTCTTCAAATCCCAGTCGTGGAAAATGCCTCCCGGCGCTCCGAAGAACTGGCGCTCCTGCTCTAAGAAATTAGCGGACTGCCAGCCGGTCCCGTAGCTCTGAAGCATGTCCTTTTGCGGGTCGAAACCGCGGTCCGTGTAATCCTTCAGGATGGGGATCTTCGTCTTTGCCTCTTCCCCGACCATCATCCCCCAGATGACGCGCCGCTCTTCCTCCGGCATTCGGCTTAAATCAGCGTAAAATGGCAGCTTGTAGCCGCGCTTCATCAATTCCTCAAAATCCAGGGTTTCCGGCCCCCGGTACTCATACTTCGGATTGTCGATGACGCCGCCCTTTAAGAAAAATTTCTGCCCCTCCGCCGGATAGTACCGCTCGGACACGGTCTTTAACTCTTTTCCATCCCGGTCCACATACGGGATTTCCACCCCTCTCGCATCTACCATAGTCGCGGCGTACCACGTATTGTGGTTATTTCCCGCGCCATATGGAGGGAAGCTGCGGCCTGCGGCTGAGAACTCGGCCCGGACCGATTTTTCCATCATGGTAAATTCCATCCCGGCACGCCATCCCATGGCATGGCCGCTGCCGATGCTCTGCATGGGCCGGAACTCACATAAGCCTGTCAAATCCGGGTCGAAGAGCCAGACTCTGGCCGGCCTTGACATGCAGAGTACGGTGGCCTTCGCCTG
>CAUEKH010000027.1 GCA_959018155.1 uncultured Hungatella sp. | reverse complement strand
TTCCCATCATGGCCGGGGTGGCGGTTAAATACGCATTTTTTAAGAAAATCGGATTTGCGGCTGATTATGTGGAGGGATTTAAAGAAGGATGTAAGACGGTCGGAAAGTGCAAAAAGGTGAAGTTTAAGCCGGAGCATATCGGCAACTATCTGCTGATTGAACTGGAACTTTTCGCCGGGACATGGATCTATGTCTGGGAATTTCTGAGAAGACAGTTCAGAAAAGTAATGGCAATTTAAGAATTATTTAATGGCATCATTGCTGTTTATCATGTATAATAAACGGGAAATTGGAATAGTATGTATGCCACACGTAGGAAGGTTTTGCTGCTATGATAAAAGACAATCAGAAAAAACTGAACAGGTTCCATGTGGTACTGGACGGGCTGGTCGTCATAGCGGCCTATGCTATCGCCTGGTTCATCCTGGATTTGGGAATCCGGCTGTTTCGGCCCGGGACCAGGATACTGGCACCGCAGTATTATTTTGCGGCGCTGATCGTCATCGTGCCGGCGTACTTGATTTTGTACGCAATTTTTCATTTATATACGCCAAAGCGGGTGCAGCAGAGACGGTATGAGTTTGCCAATATCTGTAAGGCAAACTTTCTGGGGCTTCTGCTGTTTGCCATGGCGCTGCTGCTGGTGAAGAAAAATCCGTATTTCAGCAATTTTTCTAACCGGATGGTATTTTATTTCGTTGCTATCAATATTGTAATGGAGACGCTGGAGCGCAATGTAATCCGTATCGTGCTTCACTCCATGCGTTCTAAGGGATATAATCAGAAGCACATCCTGCTGATTGGATACAGCCGGGCGGCGGAAGGCTTTATCGACCGCGTGCTTTTGAATCCTGAATGGGGATATCAGATAAGGGGAATTTTAGATGACCACAAGGAATGGGGCACCGAGTATAAGGGCATCCATGTGATTGGAAAGGTCGACGAACTGGATGATATCCTTGCGCTTAATTCTCTTGACGAGATCGCCATTACACTGAGTATCGGAGAGTATGCAAATCTTGAAAAAATCGTGGCTTCCTGTGAAAAATCGGGAGTCCATACAAAATTTATCCCCGATTACAACAATATGATTCCGACCCGGCCCTACACCGAGGATTTACAGGGGCTGCCGGTCATCAATATCCGACACGTACCGCTTACGGATCCATTTAACGCTATCGTAAAGCGGGCCGTTGATATCGTCGGGGCATTGATTGCCCTGGTGCTGTTTTCGCCTGTTATGGTGATTACTGCAATTTTGATTAAACTGACTTCTCCCGGGCCGCTGATTTACAGCCAGGAGCGGATTGGCCTTCACAACAGGAGCTTTCAGATGTATAAGTTCCGTTCCATGGTCGTGCAGGCGCCTTCTGAGGAGAAGAGTAAATGGACCACTCCCCACGATTCGAGAGTGACGCCGATTGGGCGATTTATCAGGAAGACGAGCATTGATGAGATGCCTCAGTTTGTCAACGTCCTTTTGGGGGACATGAGCCTGGTGGGACCGAGGCCGGAGAGGCCGCTTTTTGTGGAGAAATTCAAGGAAGAGATTCCAAGGTACATGATCAAGCATCAGGTACGGCCCGGAATTACCGGCTGGGCCCAGGTCAACGGGTACCGGGGAGATACCTCCATCACAAAGAGAATTGAACACGATTTATATTACATTGAGAACTGGACCCTTGGATTTGATATCAAGATACTGTTTCTTACTATCTTTAAAGGGTTTATTAATAAAAACGCGTACTGATTATCTGGAAGGTACGGGATTATACCATAGAATGAGGACTGATACATGAGCAGGGAATTTGATGATGAATTAAACGGGGCTGACAGGGGCAGGGAAAACGGCGCCAGGAGAAATGACTACGGCAATGCTTCTGTGGGGAACCGGAGGGCATCGAGGGAGCCGGACTCATATGAAGAAGATTATTACCTTGATGAAGATTTTGAGGAGGGCGAAAGGGCGGCAAAACCGGCCGGCAAAACAGGAATGACCGGCGGATATGTACCGGAGGGCGGACCGCGTGCCGGCGCAGATGGAGGTGACCGCCGTGCGGCTCATGTCGGGGGCAGCGCCCGCCGTACTGACGCAAATGGGGACGGTTCCCGCCGCGCCAGTGCATCTGGGGACAGCGTCCGCCGAGCCGAAACCACGGGAGAGGGGGGACGTCGAGCCGGTATTGCCGGAGACAGTGTTCGTCGAGCCGAAACTGCCGGAGGAGTTGCCCGTCGCGCTGAAAACGCTGGAGAGGGTGAACGTCGAGCCGGAACTGCCGGAGACAGCGTCCGCCGAGCCGAAACTGCCGGAGGAGCTGCCCGTCGTGCTGAAACCACTGGAGACAGTGTTCGCCGTGCTGGTGCTGCCAGCGGAAGTGCCCGACGAACTGATACTACTGGAGAGAGCGTCCGCCGGACTGATACTACCGGGGACAGCGTCCGCCGAGTCAGTTCTGCCGGAGGAAGCCGACAGACTGGTGAAACGGTGAGGAGAAGCGCCGGAGGAGATGGAAACGGAACAGGTGCGGTGAACAGAACCGGAGGCGCCGGGATAGGCGCGGCCGGGAGCAGCCGTAAAGCTTCAGCCAGTTTGGAGGGAAGCAGTCAGACCGGAGAGACGGTGAGACGTTCCGGGACGAGAACAGCGGGAAGTGAAACGGGGAGCACGGCAGGCACAAGAACTTCCAGAGGCAGCCAGACAGCCGGAGGGACGAGAGACATTTCCAGCAGCCAGACGAAGGCTGCGGCCAGCCGTTCAGCCGCTCAGGCAGCGAAAAAGAAAAAAGTAAAGCGGATTGTTATTACAGCAATTTTAGAGGTATTTACGCTGATTGCCATTTTTGCCTATGGTTATCTGCTGAGGGTTGACAGCAGCATCAGGCGGCCGGGGAATTTTGATCCCGCCAATGTATCCAACCCCAATCTTTCCGTTGAAATGAAGCAGCACATGACGGGATATAAGACGATTGCCGTATTTGGCGTGGACAGCCGTGACGGAAATGTGAGCAAAGGCACGAATGCCGATGTTATCATGCTCTGCAACATTAACCGCGATACGGGAGAAATCAGGCTTGTCTCGGTATTCCGGGATTCCTACTTGAATGTCAGCGAAAAAGGTTCGTACAATAAGATAAATTCAGCTTATGCCAACGGAGGCGCGGAACAGAGCCTTGCGGCAATCAACAGAAATCTGGATCTTGATATTGAAGATTACGTAACATTTAACTGGAAGGCGGTAGCTGACGGCATCAATATGCTGGGAGGCGTGGAGGATGTGGATATCAGTAAGGCGGAGTTCCGCTATATCAACTCCTTCATCACAGAGACGGTCCAGAAGACAGGAGTTCCTTCTTTCCAGCTGAAATCAGCGGGAGTTCAGCATTTGGACGGAGTCCAGGCAGTGGCTTATGGACGTCTTCGTCTGATGGATACGGATTATGCCCGTACCGAGAGACAGAGAATTATTATTCAGAAGGCATTTGAAAAAGCGAAGAAGGCGGACTTGGGACTGCTGAACAGAATTCTTCTGATGGAAGTAGAGCAGGTAGAGACGTCGCTGTCCTTCAGTGATTTTACGGATTTGATTCTCGATATTGGAAAGTATTATATCGGTGAGACCGGAGGTTTCCCATTCTCCCGTGATTCCATGATTATGGGGGGAAAAGGAGACTGTGTAATTCCGACGACGCTGGAGAGCAATGTGTCTGAACTGCATAAGTTCCTTTACGGGAAAGAGGGCTACGAGCCTTCTTCGACCGTGAAGAAAATAAGCGCTAAGATTGCTGCGGATTCCGGCAAATACAAGCAGGGTACGAACGCAGGCCACGTGGCGACAGATAAGGGCTACATACCGGAGGAGACAACGAAAGAAACGAAGAAAGAAAGCAACGAGTCGGAAGAAGAAAAAACTACGGCTGAGAGCGAGTCGATCTTCGAGACGGATGAGAACGGTGAGACGATTGAGGGTACCAGGCCGGAAGAGAGTTCTCCAGATGGCACGAAGCCCACAAAGCCAGGTGAAACGACGGCGGACGGCACAAAGCCGACGAAGCCGGGTGAGACTGCAGATGGCACGAAGCCAACGAAGCCGGGTGAAACGACAGCGGACGGTACGAAGCCCACAAAGCCGGGCGAGTCGACAGCAGATGGCACAGGTCCGACGAAGCCGGGTGAAACTTCCGAGGGCAATAAAGGACCGGGCGAGTCAGAATCAAATGGTCCGGGACCTTCCGGTCCGGAAGAGTCAAAACCGACAAAGCCGGAATCACCTTCTGAGTCTGTGACAGGGCCAGGGGAAGGACCGGGGACGAGGCCGACAGAATCGACTCATGCCAGTGAGCCGACATCAGCCGCTTCCGACGGTCCGGGCGGTTCAACCGGTCCGGGAGGCGGAGACAGCCATGGCGGAAGCCCGCAGCCGGGGAACAACGGAGATGAAATCATAAATGTAGGACCGCCAGGATCCAATTAATATCCCATAGAAAATAGAAAGAAAGGCATTTTTCGGTTGTGAGAGACTGGAAAATGCCTTTTTTCTGATTTTCACATATTTAATATAATTTAATCACAAATTTGACACAATTCGTTGATAAACTTTCCGTATCAAAAGAAAACAAGAGATTACAGGAAAGGGGATAGATGTTATGTATAACGAGAATGAGAATAATAACAATAATAACCTGGGCCGCATAAATCCTGAAGAACATAAAGAGGAACCGATTACCACAAACTTTACCATGAGAGATGCGGATACAGAGGAGACTTCCAGTAGAAACAATTCTGAAAATTACGAGGCGGCAGGCCGTCAGGAAACAGAAGATGGGCGGCTGGGCCAGACGGAGGCGGTAACCAGCCAGGGTTATGGCCAGGCGGAGGCGGAAACCAGCCAGAACTACGGTCAGACCGGTTCAACAACCAGCCAGAACTACAGCCAGGCGGAATCAACAACCAGCCAGGGTTATGGCCAGGCGGAGGCGGAAACCAGCCAGAACTACGGTCAGACCGGTTCAGCAACCAGTCAGAACTACGGCCAGGCAGAATCAGCAGCCAGCCAGAACTACGGCCAGACCGGTTCAGCAGCCAGCCAGAACTACGGCCAGACCGGTTCAACAGCCAGCCAGAACTACAGCCAGACTGGTTCAACAACCAGCCAGAACTACGGCCAGTCCGGTTCGTCAGCCAGCCAGAATTACAGCCAGCCCTACAGCCAGCAGGATGGCGGCATGAGACGCAACATGTACGGTCAGCCGGAGAGCGGCGGAATCCGTCAGCCATATAATCAGGCGTACGCCCAGTCAGAGAGCGGAACCGCCAATCATTCCTACAGCGGGAATCAGGGTTCCAACGGCGGGTACGGCCAGCCGAATTATCAGCAGTCGGCTCAGCGCGGAACGTATGGCGGGCAGCAGGGAATCCCACATTATCAGGAGCGCCAGTATCAGCGCATGGCACAGGGCAATATTAAACAGCCGGAAGGTGCGAAACCTCCGAAGAAGCGCGGCCGTTTTGTGAAGAAGGCAGCAGCCGTTGTAGGAGCCGCACTGGTATTCGGGATTGTGGCCGGAGGCACCATGGTTGGCATCAACTGGGTTGCGGGTACGTACAACCAGAAGATGAATGTGGAAATCAGCCAGGCGGAGACACTGCCGGCGCCGACCGAGGCAGCTTCCTCTGACAGTAATGACGCAGCGAATAAAGCGGCAGCGACGGCTACCAGTCTCGATGTCTCGGCAATTGTAGACAAAGCCATGCCTTCTGTAGTTGCCATTACGAGCAAGGTGATCTATGAGAGCCAGACCTGGTTTGGCCCGATGCAGAGAGAAGGCATGGGCAGCGGATCAGGTTTCGTGGTTGGGAAAAATGACAGCGAACTTCTGATTGTCACCAACAACCATGTTGTAGAAGGCGCAGAAGAACTGAAAGTGACCTTCATCGACCAGACAGCCGTTGACGCGGCTATCAAGGGAACTGACGCGGACAGCGATTTGGCGGTTATTGCAGTGAAATTAAGCGATATTCCATCTGACACGCTGAGCCAGATTGCCATAGCAAGTCTTGGCAACTCCGATAATGTCAAGGTTGGTCAGGGAGTCGTTGCCATCGGTAACGCACTCGGTTATGGTCAGTCCGTGACAGTCGGATATATTAGCGCTCTCGACCGTACTGTGCAGACAGAGGACGGAGTCAGCAGGGATTTACTTCAGACGGATGCAGCCATCAACCCTGGTAACAGCGGCGGCGCTCTGTTAAATATGCAGGGCGAGGTGATCGGTATCAACTCAGCCAAGTACTCCTCCACAGAAGTTGAGGGAATGGGCTATGCGATCCCGATTTCCAAGGCACAGGATATCATTGACACTCTGATGACGAGAAAGACCAGAACTCAGATAGCTGACAGCGATCAGGGATATCTGGGAATCCAGTGTAAGAATATTGACAGCATGACAAGCCAGCAGTTCGGAATGCCGCAGGGCGTCTTTATCTACAAGATTGTAGAAGGCGGGGCAGCGGCGCAGTCCGATTTACGCGAAAAAGATATCATCACGAAATTCGATGGCCAGAGTGTGAAGACATACGATGATCTGACCAATATGATGAAATATTATGAAGGCGGGACAACCGTGACACTGACTGTCCAGTCTCTGGAAAATGGCGAGTATGTAGAGAGAAATGTGGATGTCACTCTGGGCAAGAAACCGGTTGAGACAAACCAGACCTCTCAAAATTAACAGCATAAGTGAAATCTGTGAACTGAACTGATTTTTCAGAATGCAGGGCGGCGCGGGAAATGATTAATCCTGTGTCCGCCCTGATTTTGTCTGGCCAAAAGCAAACAGCCGGGAAAGATACTGTTTACACGGTATGAGGCCTGTGAGGCGGGAAAAGTTAAAAAAAACTAAAATTCCCCTCCGCCCTTGTAGGATGAATGCAAATGGATTATAATGAACACGTATGTCAAAAATGAATTTACACAGTACATAGAAGGAGACTGCTATTTTGGAAGATAAAGAATATACAGACGAGGCAAAAGAAGAGATAAAAGATGTAACACCAGCCGGTGAAAATGCCTCCGGAAAGAAAGAAGATGACGAGTACGAGAAGATCTGCTACGTCTGCCGCCGCCCGGAGAGCAAGACAGGCCCGATGATTACCATGGGCGGCATGAATTTATGCCATGACTGTATGCAGAAGGCATTTGATTCGGTGACCCAGGGCGGATTTGATTTATCGAAGATTCAGAATATGCCATACATGAATATGAATCTGAGTGATTTTGGAAATATGATGAATCAGGATGTGGAAATCCCGAAAAAGCAGAAGATTAAGAAGCGTGCGCCTGAGGCGAAGAAACCGGAATTTGATTTGAAGGATATTCCGGCGCCCCACATCATCAAGCAGAAGCTGGATGAATACGTAATCGGCCAGGAGAAGGCCAAGAAAGTCATTTCCGTGGCAGTGTATAACCATTACAAGAGAGTCTTTCTGGCTGATTCCGGGAAGAAAGATGAAAACGGGGAAGTCCAGGTGGAGAAGTCCAACATTCTGATGATTGGCCCCACGGGAAGCGGCAAGACGTATCTCGTAAAGACCCTGGCTAAGCTTCTCAATGTGCCCCTGGCCATTGCCGACGCCACCTCCCTGACAGAGGCCGGTTATATCGGTGACGATATCGAGAGTGTCGTTTCCAAGCTTCTGGCGGCCGCGGACAACGATGTGGACCGCGCGGAGCGGGGAATCATTTTTATCGACGAGATAGATAAGATTGCCAAGAAGAAGAATACCAACTCCCGCGATGTGAGCGGCGAATCGGTTCAGCAGGAGTTACTGAAGCTGCTGGAGGGAAGCAACGTGGAGGTGCCGGTGGGCTCTAACCAGAAGAATGCGCTGACCCCCATGACGACGGTGAGCACGGACAATATCCTGTTTATCTGCGGCGGCGCGTTTCCGGATCTGGAGGACATCGTCAGAGAGAGGCTGTCGAAGAAGACGTCAATCGGTTTTTCGGCGGAACTGCGCGATAAGTACGAGAAGGATCCGGATATCCTGACCCATGTGACGAATGAGGATCTGCGGACCTTTGGCATGATACCGGAGTTTTTGGGACGTCTGCCCATCACCGTGACTCTCCAGTCCCTGACGAAGGAACTGATGGTGCGGATTTTGAAGGAACCGAAGAACGCCATTTTGAAGCAGTACATGAAGCTGCTGGAGATGGATGAAGTAAAGCTTGTATTTGAGGATGAGGCCCTGGAATGGATTGCGGAACAGGCGCTGAAAAAAGAGACAGGGGCCAGGGCCCTCCGCGCAATTATTGAGGATTTCATGCTGGATATCATGTATGAAATTCCGAAGGACCCTGAGATTGGTTCTGTCATCATAACGAGAGCGTATCTCGATAAAATCGGGGGACCGTTAATCCGTATGAGAGGTTAAGGGTTATTCCCGGATTCGTAAAAATGTCTGATAGAGGTCCAGCGTGCCATACCCCCATTCCCGGTTGGGGTATGAGTAAGCTGGATTTCTGTTTGCCCCCCGGATTAAGTAGGCCCTTATGCTGACATCGCTGAGAGCCGGATTATTTCCCCGCACAATTCCCCAGGTAAATAAATTTGCCACAGCGCCGGCCACATGGGCGGCGGCGATGGAAGAACCTGTTTTCCGCGTCATGGGAAAGTTGGAGGAATCTCCCGCCGGGGGAAGCCCGGGCCCGTAGACATTGACGCCGGGGGCGGCAAGATCCGGCTTAATCAGCCCGGAACGGCTGTAGCCTCTGCTGGAGTGGATATAAATGCTGTTGTTCTCATGGTTGTAGGTGCTGACCGTGATGGGGATCATGGCATTGGCCGGTTCCGTGATGGTGGTGTCCGGGTTGGAGAGAAGGAAGAAGGTGTCTTCCTTTATAAAACTCTGGACCGGGAGCCACATATGGTAGATTCCTGAGATGAACAGGGAGTTGTATACCCGAATGTGCCAGATTCCGGCTGTGGGGGCCTCAAAACGCATGAGGATAAACTGGCTGCCGGAGCCGATTTCCGAGGTCCTGTAGTTGACGGTGATGACCGTTTCCTCCAGGACGAAGGGGATGCGGATCTCGGCGCCCAGACCGATGGCGAGGCGGGCGATGACCTCCCCGGTGGGGGAGACGAAGCCGACGGTGTAGAGTTCCGGTTCTGTGGCCCACAGTTCCACAAAGAAACCGCGCTCTCCGGGCGCGACCCGGACTTCCACGTCGTCGTATTCCTGATCCGGCAGCAGTCGGCCCAAGTAGTGGTGACGGAGGCCGGCTTCATTTCCGGCAGGGAGGACCGAGGTGTAGCCGACAGCACGGCCGAGGCTGTTTAGAGTAAGCCCTAAGGGGGAGGTGCCGTCATGGCTGCCGTAATTTGTTCCGACTCCGATGAAGATAACGAGGGGGAGTCGGTTTCGGTAGGCCAGAAGGCCCAGATATTTTATCCCCATCATGATATCATTTTCCTGATAAGCGATGGCATTTTCGTCTATCAGGTAGAAATCGCGGAGGTACTGTTTGGCCGGCTTCAGCTTGACGATTCCGATGGCGCAGTTGGGGGCGGCCCCGGTAAAGTCCAGGGCTTCTGACGTGTTGCCGGCGGCGATGCCGGCCAGAAAGGTGCCGTGGCCATTTTCATCTGTGGAAGGGACGATTTCCAGGGGAGAGGTAGAACGGAGAGCTTCATCGATCTCCGGTTTTGTAAATTCTCTTCCGTAGGAGATGCTTAAATAGGAGTCGGGGGAGGGAATGCCGAAGACGGGATTTCCCTCCTCATCGGGAACGGACTGAGTCAGCGTCTGGTCCCAGATGCCGAGAATCCGCGTCGTCTGATCGGGATTTTGAAAAAGGGGATTTCGGTAGTCGATTCCGGTGTCGATAAAGCCGATCATGGTTCCTTCGCCCCGCAGTCCCAGCGCAGGCTGGCGGAAGGTCCGGGTAATTCCGGAAGCGTCCATGCTGGTGGTGTCGAGGAGCGTATAGAGAGTGGGGATGGCGGTATACGTATATTTTTCAATTGTGACAGGAGCGACTTCTGCAAGCGGCGTATAGAGGATTGCAAATTCCTGGTCGATATAGTCGATGCACGTACCGCCGTGTTCTTCCATAATTACTTCCGGGGAAAGACTGTTGTGGCGGAGGATGAAATCCGCGAACTCTTCGGAGGCTGTGTTGACATGACACGATGGCATAGAAAAGCCTCACATATTCTTTTTATCAGTGTATGCAAAATCTTCGAAGGGAATTACTGGACGACGGATAAAAAACATAGTAGAATGGAGATAATAAAAGTCGAAAGGAGATTCGCCATGGTATTTATCGGTATTATCGTTCTGCTGGCAGCAGTAGACTTATGTGTGAAGAAGGTGATCGAGGAACAGGAGGACGGAAATTTCCCGAAGCCTCTCGAAAAGACGGGCGGAAGAATCATACTCCACAAAAACCATAATTCCGGCTTCTCCTTCGGATTCCTTAAGGAAAGACCGGAGCTGGTGCAGATGATTCCGCTTGCGGTAGCCTCTTTCCTCGGCGGTATGCTTGCCTGGCTTCTGCCGCGAAAAGGGAATCTTGCAGAAAAATTATCTATTTCCATCACCCTTGGAGGCGCGGTAAGCAACTTGTACGACCGCCTGATCCGCCACTATGTGGTAGATTATTTCAGCATTCAGTGTGGGAAACTCAAGAAGGTGGTATTCAACTTAGGTGACATGTTTATCTTCTGCGGGGCATTTATCATGCTGGCTGCGGAGGTGTTCCATGCCATAAAAGAGCGTTAAAATCCATATTTTTCCTGAAAATACCAACGGAAAGCGGCCGGCTTATTGACATGGCCGCTTTTCTATTGTAGAATCAGAGACAAAATATAAAAAACAGGAGTTGATTTTTTTGGATTCGAGTGACTATATACAGTTGCTTATGTTAGTTTTATTAATTGGATTATCAGCATTTTTCTCATCTGCGGAGACTGCGCTTACGACGGTGAACAAGATTCGGGTCAGGACGCTTGCTGAGGCGGGCAACAAGAGTGCCATCATCCTGACGAAAGTATTGGAAGACCAGAGTAAGATGCTCAGCGCGATTCTTGTTGGAAACAATGTCGTGAACTTATCGGCTTCCTCCATGTCCACTACGCTGGCCATGAGTATCTGGAGCAATAAGGCGGTGGGCATTGCGACCGGAGTCCTGACTCTCGTTATCCTGGTATTTGGTGAGATTTCCCCAAAGACCGTCTCTACTTTGTATTCCGAGAAGATTTCTTTAAAATATGCGAAAATAATTTACGGCTTCATGACCATCATGACGCCTGTTATTTACGTGGTCAATATCCTTGCATCCGGATTTCTGCGGCTGATCCATGTGGATCCGAATAAGAAGCAGGAGGCCATCACAGAGGATGAACTCAGGACAATCGTGGAGGTCAGCCACGAAGAGGGCGTGATCGAGACGGAAGAGAAAAAGATTATCAATAATGTGTTCGATTTTGGCGATTCCGTGGCAAAGGATATCATGATCCCCAGGATCGATATGGTGATGGTGGAGGTGGATGCCACCTACGATGAACTTCTCGACATCTTCCGCGAGGAGAAGTATACACGTATGCCGGTCTATGAAAAGACGACGGACAATGTAATCGGAATCATTAATATGAAGGATTTGATCCTGGTTGAGCACCACGATCATTTCAGCATCAGGGAACTTCTCCGCGAACCCATTTATACATATGAGTATAAAAATACGGCGGAACTGATGGTGGAGATGCGCCAGACCAGCAACAACATGATTATCGTGCTGGACGAGTATGGCGCGACAGCCGGCATGATTACGCTGGAGGATTTACTGGAGGAGATCGTCGGCGAGATTCGTGATGAATACGACGAGGATGAGGAACAGGAACTGGTGAAGATGGGCCCGCTGGAGTATGTGGTGGAAGGCTCGATGAAGCTGGATGATTTAAATGATCAACTGGATCTGGAACTGGAATCAGAGGATTACGATTCCATTGGCGGCCTGATTATCGGCCAGCTGGATCGGCTGCCGGAAGAGGGCGAGGAGGTTGTCTGTGACGGAATCCGCCTCGTTGTGGAGAGCCTTGACAAGAACAGGATTGACAGGGTCCATATGTATCTGCCGCCTGAGGAGGCAGAGAAGGAGTAGAAAGGGAGCGTGTTCAATGAAGGTAATTTACCATGTCGATGAGATGGAACGGTGGCCTCTCACAATCGGAAATGTGAAAAATATGGTCGCATTTTACGAAGAGCAGGGCGAAGCGTTCACGATTGAGGTGCTGGCCAATGCGGCCGCGGTGGCGGCGTATCGCAGGACGGAAACAAAAGGGGCCGATGAGAGAAAGCGCCTTTCTGACGCCGGTGTGATCTTTGCCGCCTGCAGCAATGCGATGAAGGCAAACGGGCTGGCCCGGGAGGATTTATACGACTATGTAACAGTGGTCCCGGCCGGCGTGGTGGAACTGGCGAAGAGACAGTCGGAAGGGTATGCCTATATCAGGCCGTGATGGTAAGTCTTTCATCAGGCAGACTGCCGCAGAAGACGGAGAGATTCTTAAAAAAGGAATCCAATCCGCCTTCCGCGGCAGTCTGCTTTTTTCATTGAAGACGGTGACCTGTGCGCGGAGCGTGCAGGTTATCGTTTCGAACTCATTTCAGACCTGTTTCTAGCTGATCATTCCTCCAAACGTTCCGCTGGCCGCACAGACTGCCATGGTGACGAGAATCTGGTTTAAATTTCCGTTGAGCCCTCTGTTTAACAGGTAGGAGACGGCCAGCAGGACGAGGAAATACACGATTCCCAGCACCAGGCCCCAGAAGAAGCGGCGCTGCCGGATGCTTTTCCCCATGATCATCCCGCCGATTAAGCAGGTGATGATATAAACCGCGTTGACTCCAATGCGTATCTGTCCCTCCTTTAAATGGAATTTGTAGAGGGCGAAGGCCAGGATGACGAGCAGGATTCCGGTCAGTATGTAGGAAATCAGAAGGGTTTTAAGCGTTACCCCGAGTTTCGATTTTTCCATTGGTTGTTCCCCCAATCTTGTCTTTCTGGTTCAGTATATTCTGCAAGGGGGGCGGTTATTCATGGTTGTGAACAGTAACTGCGGGCGAAAACAGGCGAAATCGCGGGAGTGCGGCCCGATAAATTCCTTGCACTCCCGATAAACATGTGATATAATCTCAAAGAATTAGGTAAATACAGGAGGTGTAATAGAATGAAGCACGTTAAGACATTAAATTCCAGCACATTAAAGGAATCCATGAAGAAGGGCGGCTGTGGCGAATGCCAGACATCCTGTCAGTCAGCCTGCAAGACATCCTGTACAGTAGGCAACCAGAGCTGTGAAAACAGCAACAGATAATGCAGGATACATACGAGGCAGACAAGCAGAAGGGACCCCTACGGTCGTAAGGACGGTAGGGGTTACTTCGCTTGCCTGCCCAAAATGTGTTTTGGACGTATAACAATTTGCACAGATAAGGAGAACATTTCAGTGATTCATCAATATATTAACAACGGTTTTTACATCGTTCTGGATGTCAACAGCGGGTCTGTCCACAGTGTCGATCCGGTGATGTACGACGCCATAGCGGTGGCGGCGGAGAAGATTCCGGAGATGGAAGAACCCGGGCAGATTCCCGATGAGGTCGCATCAGAAGTGAAGGAGCGACTGGCTTCCAAAGGCTACGCGGAGGGGGAAGTTATGGAAGCGCTGGAGGAGATCCAGTACCTCATTGACGCGGAAGAACTTTTTACAAAAGATGTGTACCGCGATTATGTAGTCGATTTTAAGAAGCGTAAGACGGTCGTGAAGGCACTCTGCCTCCATATTGCTCATGACTGTAATTTAGCCTGCAAGTACTGCTTTGCGGAGGAAGGCGAATACCACGGCCGCAGGGCGTTAATGAGTTTCGAGGTGGGAAAGAAGGCGCTGGATTTCCTGATTGCCAATTCCGGGAACCGCCGCAACTTGGAGGTGGACTTCTTCGGAGGCGAACCGTTAATGAACTGGGAGGTTGTGAAGCAGCTCGTTGAATACGGACGCCAGAAAGAGAAAGAATATAATAAGAACTTCCGTTTCACCCTGACAACCAACGGAGTGCTTTTGAATGACGAGATTATGGAGTTCTGCAACCGGGAGATGAGTAACGTCGTTATGAGTCTCGACGGCCGGAAGGAAGTCAACGATCTGATGCGCCCGTTCCGGAACGGTAAGGGAAGCTTCGATTTGATCGTACCGAAGTTCCAGAAGTTTGCAAAGCTTCGCGAGGGGAAGGACTACTATATCCGCGGGACATTTACCCGTCATAATCTCGATTTTTCAAAGGATGTGCTGGAATTCGCTGATTTGGGCTTTCAGAGCATGTCCATCGAGCCGGTTGTGGCAAAACCGGAAGAAGAGTACGCCATCCGGGAAGAGGATCTGCCGCAGATCCTGGAAGAGTACGATAAGCTGGCAGTTGAGTACTTAAAGCGGAAGAAGGAAGGAAATGGATTTAATTTCTTCCATTTTAACATTGATTTGAACCAGGGACCGTGTGTGGCCAAGAGGCTTTCCGGCTGCGGTTCCGGCACGGAGTACTTAGCGGTTACTCCATGGGGCGATCTCTATCCATGCCACCAATTTGTCGGCGAGGAAGAATTCCTTCTCGGCAATGTAGATACAGGTGTGACCAATACGGCCATCCGCGATGAATTTAAACTCTGCAACGTCTATGCGAAGGATAAATGCAAAGACTGCTTTGCGAGATTTTATTGCAGCGGCGGCTGTGCGGCTAATTCC
>CAUEKH010000026.1 GCA_959018155.1 uncultured Hungatella sp. | reverse complement strand
TGACCTCCGCGCAGAGTGATGATTTGGCCGCATTTCCGGGGGTGGATTATGAAATGGTGCTGACGGCTTACCGGGAACTGGAGGCGGAAGGGCGGATGACTGTGAAGGTGTATGAACAGAGTCTGCTTTCCAATATGGAACTGCTGCGGGATTTTCTGGGGAAGGGCTGGAAGACCGGAGTGGGAAGCGATTTCTTCCGGATTGGGCCGCTGAAACTTCTTTCTGACGGTTCTCTGGGGGCCAGGACGGCTTACTTATCGGAGCCTTACGCAGATGGTGAGCGGGGGCAGAAGGGGATTGCCATTTACAGCCAGGAGGAGCTTGATGCTCTCGTTGGCCTGGCGGACAGAGAGGGGATGCAGATTGCCATCCATGCCATCGGGGATGGCGCTATGGAAATGGCGGTGTCCGCAATTGAGAAGGCAATGAAGGAGAATCAGGACCGTCCGGACCGGCGTCATGGGATTGTCCATTGCCAGATAACCACGAAAAAACTGCTGGAGGATTTTAAGAGGCTTAAGCTGCACGCTTATGTTCAGACGATTTTCCTTGACTATGACAGCCATATTGTGGAGGCGAGAGTGGGAGAAGAGCGGGCGAAGGATACCTACCAGTTTCAGACGCTCTATTCGATGGGGGTACCGGTGTCCAACGGTTCCGACTGTCCGGTGGAGAAGCCGGATGTGATGGCGGGAATCCAGTGTGCCGTGACCCGCACTTCCTTAGACGGAACGAAGACATTTTTACCGGGGGAGGCACTCACAGTGGAGGAGGCGCTTAAGACGTATACTTCCATGGGCGCTGAGGCCAGCTTTGAGGAGATGAAAAAGGGATATATAAGGCCGGGGATGGCGGCGGATTTTGCGATCCTTGATAGGGATATTCGGGCAATCCCGGCAAATGAGATAAAGGACACAGTGATTTTACGAACCTGCATCAATGGGCGGTGTGTCTATGTAAGATGAGAAAGGGGATGTTTTTTATGAGGTTTACAGTAAAAAAACCGGACATGGAATTAAGTCCGTATACGGGGATGACGAGAAAACACTGGCTGGAGGTGAGCCATTTTCTGCTGGAGGGGATTTTTCAGCATGTGGAGAAGCCGGAGGATCCGATCATCGTGCCCCGTCACGAAATGGAGATCAGTTATCCGCGCCCGGATGGGCCGGCGTGGAGAGTGGCGGCGGAACGGTTTGAGGGGCTTGCAAGGAGTTTTCTGATTGCTGCGCCATTGTTACACAATGAGCCGGAGGCAGAGGCGGGGGGCCATTCCCTGCAGGAGTACTACTCGAAACAGATTTTGCTGTCGGTTACGCCGGGGACTCCAAACTATTTGCTTCGGGTGGAGGAAATATTTCCGGAGGCGCTTCCGGGGGAGAAGGCATTTCAGCACACGTGTGAGTGCGCTTCTCTGGCAATCGGCCTGTCCATGTGCCGTGAAGTGATATGGGAGCGGTATACGAAAGAGGAGAAGGACAGGATTGCTGATTATCTGTTTAATTTTGGCCGATCCTATACGGGGCACCACAACTGGAGGCTGTTCAACATGCTGATTCTGGCATTTCTGGACCGGGAAGGCTACTCCATTGACCATGGAATGATGCGGGATCATGCTTCCGCAATCCTGTCATACTACGCCGGAGACGGCTGGTATCGCGACGGCCATCTGTTCGATTATTACTGTCCGTGGGCATTTCACGTATACGGTCCGCTGTGGAACGTGTGGTACGGCTATGAGAAGGAACCGTATATTGCGGCAAAAATAGAAGAGTACTCCAACCGGCTGGTTGCGACATTTCCGTGTATGTTTGACAGCGATGCAGCCGTAACCATGTGGGGGAGAAGCGGTATTTACAGAAGCGCTGCCTCCGCCCCTCTGGCCGCTAATTTTATCCTGCGAAATCCAACCGCGAATCCGGGCCTTTCCAGAAGAATTGCCTCCGGTTCCCTGCTTCAGTTCGTAACCCGGGAGGACTGTTTCTACAAAGGCGTCCCGACCCTGGGGTTCTACGGTCCATTTAAGCCGTTAATCCAGACGTACAGCTGCGCCGCCAGCCCCTTCTGGATTGGGAATCCCTTCGTCTGTCTGACCCTGCCCGAGGATCACCCCTTCTGGACCTCCGTGGAAGAAAATGGAGTCTGGAGTGAAATGAAGGACCGTGAAGTCCACACCACAGTCCTCGACGGCCCGGGAATCGTGGTAGACAACCACAACGATACGGGAATCACCGAATTCCGCACCGCCAAGGTACTGATGAAAAAAGACAATCCATCCCTAAATACATACTCCCGCCTGTCATTCAACAGCCGTTTCCTGTGGGAGGATTTCGATTTCAAGGGGATCGAGGCCATGCAGTACAGTATAAGCTATGACGGACGGGCCAAAAGCCTGATTCCCAATATCCTGATGTACGGCGGAGAAAAAGACGGAATCTTATACCGGAAAGAATACTTTGAATTTGAGTTCAGCTTCCAGAACCAGGCGTCCATCGATCTGGCCGATTTCCCGACAGCTGACGGCATCATACGCGTAGACCGCACAAGAATCCCAGATAAGCCCTACACTCTGACACTTGGTTCCTACGGAATGCCCGATGTAGACCGCGGCGGAGTAGACGTGCGGATCCGCACCGATGAAGAAACCGGTGCAAAAGCCATCCTGTTAAGATCCACCTGGGGCCAGACCGCCATGGTCATCTACGCCGGTTTCGACGACATAGAAATCATGTCCCGCCAGGCCGTAAGCGCCATGACAAAACAAAGCTGCATCATGTACGGCGTCAGCCGCAGGCGCAAATACTACGAATACAGGCCCTACGTCATGATAAGCGCCATGCTGACCCGCAAAGACCAGGCAGAATGGACCGACGACCGCCTCTTCCCCATAAAATCAATTCATTTCACAGACAAAGAATCCTGCGGCGGCTACGGCCCCGTCACCCTTGAAATGAAAGACGGCCGCACCATGACCATAGACTATGAAGGCCTGGAAGGAACCCTTCTTATCTAATCTAACGAAACCTGACCAACCAAATTTAATTAAGCTTAACCAAACCTAACCAACCAAACTTAATTAAGCTTAATCAAACCTAACCAACCAAACTTAATCAAGCTTAACCGACCAAACTTAACCAAACTAAATCAACCAAACCAACCATTTTCACCTACCTCCCCCCACAAGGGGCAATCCTTTATCCTTCACACCTCAGCCAGAAAAAACACAGGAAGTGCGGAGTGTCCGGAGACGCTGGGGGCAGGCGGGTGGTGGGGGCTCGGTTTTGGCGATTTGCGCAGGGCATCGATAGTTCTAAGGCTGACGCGGCGCGGGAAGAAGGGAGGGAATCTGACTACAAAGTCAGATTCCCAGCAGGCCTGAGCTGGATTTTTCTTCAGAAAAATCCAGCGAATGCCAGCGGTGCCCTTCTTCCCGCGCCGTGTCAGCCTTAGAACTATCCTGCCCCGCGCTATGAGCCAAAATCGAGCCCCCACCACCCGCCTGCCCCCAGCGTCTCCGGACACTCCGCACTTCCGCAGCCCCCGCAAAAAAGTCACCAATGCCCCTTCTCAGGGCTAATTTTTTATGGTAGAATATGAAAAGACTGATTTCATTTGCTTCCCAGACAGCAAGCGACAGAAAGGACAGACATGACAGGAAGAATTCTACACAAATTCAGAAACCACGGTCCATTATCCAGGCGTGCGAAATTCCAGATTCTCGCCCTGGTGCCGCTTTATTTTATTGTTGCAGGACTGCTCCTGCAGCCTCCCGGTGAAATCCTCCGGGGGCTGATTACAATTATCCGTGAACCGGACTTCCTGATTACCGATTACATCGCCATCGGAGGAACGGGCGCGGCATTTATCAATGCCGGGGCGCTCTGCCTTATTTCAATCGCAATTATCTATTTCCTCGGAATGGAAATGAGCGGGCATACGATTACAGCCTGCTTTCTTATGTTTGGCTTTTCTTTATTTGGAAAAAATATTCTGAATATCTGGTCTATTATGATGGGCGTCGTTCTGTATGCCGCGTATCATAAAACATCGGTGACCAGATATATCTACGTTGGATTTTACGGGACAAGCTTATCGCCTGTGATTACACAGATCATGCAGGCGAGCCATCTGCCGCTTCCTCTGCGGCTGCTGCTAAGCGTCCTGGTTGGCATCACGATCGGTTTCGTCCTGCCTCCGCTGTCCACTCACACCCATTATTCCCACAAAGGATATTCGCTGTATAATGTTGGATTTTCTTCCGGAATCATCGCCACAGTCATCGTCTCCCTGATGAAATCATTCGGGCTTGAGACGGAGGCGCGGCTTATCTGGTCCACGGGAAATGACATCCTGTTTGCAAGGCTGCTTCTGACCCTTTTCGGCGGAATGATTCTGCTGTCATTTCTGCTGGCGGAACGCGTCTGGATCCGGTATTTAGAGATCTGGAGGTCATACGGGATCAGCGGCACCGACTACGTGAAAAGCGAGGGATTTGCGCCGACGCTCTTTAATATGGGGGTCAACGGGATTGCTTCCACACTAATTGTGCTCATGGTGGGAGGCGATTTAAACGGGCCTACCATTGGCGGAATTTTTACAATTGTAGGATTTTCCGCTACGGGAAAGCATCTGCGGAACATTCTTCCGGTCATGCTTGGGGTTGTGTTGGGAAGTTTTGTGAAAAGCTGGAATATTACAGACCCGAGCGCTATTCTGGCGCTGCTTCTGTCCACGACTCTTGCGCCGATTGCCGGTGAATTCGGGGTTGTGGCAGGACTGTTAGCAGGATTTCTTCACGCCTCTGTGGCACTGAATGTGGGGATTGTCTATGGGGGCATGAATTTATATAACAATGGATTTGCGGGGGGAATTGTCGCCATGTTTTTAGTACCCGTGATCCAGTCTATTATGGACAGAAGGGCGCGGGCAAGAGCCCACGATTCCCTGTAAGTATATATGATTTTTAAGGAGGATTTAAAAATGGCACTAATGAGCGCTGAGTACAGGGACCGTTTAGAACATTGGATCCGGACCCTGAAGGAGGACTTCTACACGCCTCTTGGAACACTGGAGTTTGAATGCTTCCGCACAATGGAACAGCTTTCGCGGGAAGAAGCCATGAGCCGGGAATTTGAACACGTTGAGCCGGGATTTACCTGGGGAAATACGTACGAGTACGCCTGGTTCCGCGGAAAAGTCACCCTGCCGGAGGAAGCGGAAGGGAAGAGGATTGTCCTCGATTTGCAGCCGGGCGGAGAATCCACTCTGTTTGTCAACGGCCATGAATTTGGTACATACCGTGCTGACTGGGTGAAGGAAGCCCACCATTATCTGACGGATAACTTCCTGACTGTTTCCGGGAAAGCAGGAGAGTGCTATGAGGTTTGCATGGAGAGTTATGCCGGCCATTATTACGCCGTCTCTCCTCTGGGACACAGTGCCACCGGTCCGGTCCTTCCGGGCAGCTACGAGAATCCTTTAAAGGAGGGAAGCCGCCGTGTCCTTGGAACAAGCACATACGGAATCTGGGATGAGGATGCTTACCAGCTTTATATGGATGTGATGACGTTAAAAGGACTTCTCGCTGTGCTGGATGTGGATTCCCTGCGGGCGGAGAGAGTTGCGGAGGCCCTGGAGAAATTTACGCTGCAGGTCGATTTTGAGCAGGAAAAGGAAGCGAGAAGCGCGGATTACAGAAAAGCCCGCGAAATACTACGCCCGGTGATGGAAGCGGAAAACGGATCCACCATGCCGCAGTTTTATGCCATCGGAAACGCGCACATCGACCTGGCCTGGCTGTGGCCCATGGCAGAGACGTACCGGAAAACTGCCAGGACATTTGCCGCGCAGCTTCGCCATTTAAAGGAGTATCCGGACTATAAATTTATCCAGAGCCAGCCGGCCTGTTACGAGATGTGCCGGAAATATTATCCGGCGCTGTTTGAGGAGATCCGCCAGGCTGTGAAGGAAGGCCGCTGGATTGCGGAAGGCGCCATGTGGGTGGAACCCGACACGAATATGGCGGGCGGTGAGGCGCTGGTCCGCCAGCTTCTCTACGGAAAACGGTATTATAAGGAAATGTTTGATGTGGACAGCCGCTTATTATGGCTGCCTGACACATTTGGATATACGGCTGCCCTGCCTCAGATTTTGAAGGGCTGCGGCGTCGATTATCTGGTGACGCAGAAGATTTTCTGGTCCTACAATGACGGGGAGCAGTTCCCGTACCACTACTTCACATGGCGCGGCATGGACGGCTCTGAAGTGGTATCTTTCCTGCCGACCAGCTATACATACGGAACGGACCCGGAAGAAATGAACCTTGTGTGGAAGAACAGGACCCAGAAGCGTGAACTCGATACGTTCCTGATTCCGTTTGGATACGGGGACGGGGGCGGCGGCCCATGCAGAGACCACATCGAGTATGTGGAGCGTCAGAAGAATTTAGAGGGCGGCGTGAAAATCACCATGGAAAATCCGGTGGATTACTTCGATGAGATGGAGAAGCGCGGCGGTCCTGTAAATTCTTATACGGGAGAACTTTATTTTACGGCCCACAGAGGAACGTATACGTCGCAGGCCGCGATTAAGAGGCTGAACAGAAAGTCTGAGCTGGCGCTTCGCGAACTGGAAATCTGGAGCAGCGTGGCATCTGCCGGGGGATTGATGGAATATCCGGCGGAAGAGGTGGAGAAACTGTGGAAGGAAACTCTGCTGAACCAGTTCCATGATATTCTGCCGGGATCCAGTATTCACCGCGTTTATGAGGAGGCGGAGCGCTCTTTAGGCGGCGTGGTGGAAGAAACAGAAGGACTGATGAACCGCGTGGCCGCAAGTCTGGTGGAAGCGGGCGAAGGTATAACCGTATTTAATTCCCTGTCATTTGCAAGGACGGAACTGGTTGAGGTGCCGGAAGCGTTCGCAAAGGGCTGCAGGACGGCAGAGGGCGAACGCCTGGAGGTATATGCGGAAAATGGGAAGACGTATGCTGCGGTGACGATACCGGCCATGGGTGCGGTTTCGATTGTGGCGGCTGATACGAATGGAGATTTGGCAGAATGCGGCATTTCTGCTGGTACGTGTGTGCCGAAATGCTGTTCTCCGGCTGCAATTACGGCCACAGAAAACGGATATGTGATGGAAAATGACAGAATCCGCGCAGTCATTGATTTATCAGGTGAAATTATTTCTTATGTCAGAAAAGAGTCAGGACGCGAATTTGCCGCCCGCCCGATGAACCATTTCCGTCTGTTTAAAGATGTTCCGCGCAAGTATGACGCATGGGATATTGATTCCAATTATGAAGCTTTAGAGATAGAAGGGGCTTACGATGTACACACAGAAGTCGTGAACGCCAGCGGGGCCATGGCGGTATTAAAAGTTGAGGGTAAGATTGGAAATTCTTCTTATACGCAGTTTATTACGCTGTCCGCCTATGGCGACCGGGTGGAATTCGACACGACTGTGGACTGGAAGGAACTTCACCGTATGCTGAAGGTCAGCTTCCCGACCACGATTTATACGGAAAATGGAATCAATGAGGTACAGTTTGGTTATGTAGAGCGCCCGGCGCACCGTTCCAGGAGTTACGACAAAGACAGATTTGAGGTCTGCAATCATCGTTACAGCGCTTTCTGTGACGGCGGCAATGGCTTTGCCGTATTAAATGAGTCGAAATATGGAATCGGTATGAAGGATGGGGCCTTAGAGCTGACCCTGCTGCGCGCCGCTGCCTGCCCTGATATGAGGGCCGACAATCGCGTTCATCATTTCGTTTACGGGGCAATGGCCTGGAACGGAACGTTTGAGGAGAGCAGCGTGGTGAGACAGGGGTATGAGATGAATGTGAAGCCACTTGTGATGCCAGGCAGAAGAGAGAAATTCTCCCTGGTGGATATCGAAAAGGCCAACATCATTCTCGATACGGTGAAGGCGGCAGAAGACGGAAGCGGAGATTTGATTCTGCGTTTCTATGAGAGCAAAAAAATGATGACAGATACAGCGGTTGCATTTGGAAAGAAACTGGCTGTAAAATCCGCATGGCTTTGCGATATGCTGGAGAATCCGCAGGAAGAGATTTCGGTGGAGAGTGGAAGAATGGGACTGGGATTTAAGGCATTTGAGATTAAGACGGTGCGGGTGAAGCTTTCCTAAGGCAGTAAGGAGACCGCAGCTAACGGAGGCAGTACAAATGCTATATCAGATTATAAATGGGACCGTGACGGCCGGAGGCCGTCCGGTCCTGTCCCATATTGAATTTGAAATCCGCGGGACGGAAAAAATAGCGGTTGTAGGAAAAAATGGAGCCGGAAAGACGACGCTTCTCCGCCTCATTGCCGGAGAACTGGAACTGGACCGCGATGATAAACGGGGCGGTCCGGGGATTATGACTTCGAGAAATGTAACCATCGGTATGATGCGGCAGCAGCCATTTACCGACACATCCCGCACCGTAGAGGAGGAACTTTTAGAACGCTGCCCGGGAAAGGACTCTTATGACCGGGAGCGGTTCGAGTATGAGCGGGAATACGACATTTTGTTTACGGGATTTGGCTTTAAGAAAGAGGATAAGAGGAAGAAGCTGTCTGAATTTTCAGGCGGGGAACAGACGAAGATTGCGTTGATCCGTCTTCTTCTGGAAAAACCGGATATTCTGCTGTTGGACGAGCCGACCAACCATCTCGATATCGAGACGGTCACGTGGCTGGAGCGGTATCTGAAAAATTACGAAAAATCGGTGGTTATGGTCAGCCATGACCGCTTTTTTCTCGACAGGACCGCAGAGGTGGTATATGAACTGACCGGCGGCCGTCTGGTGCGGTATGTGGGAAATTACTCGGATTACCGGAGGGAGAAGTTGAAGAGGATACGGCTTCAGAAGAAGGCGTATGAGAGACAGCAGGAGGAACTGGAGCGCTTAAATGGTCTGGTGGAGCGGTTTAAGCATAAGCCCACAAAGGCTTCCTTTGCCAGGTCGAAGAAGAAAAGTATGGATCGGATGGAGCGGATAGCGCCTCCGGAAGAGGACGATGTGCACCTCTTTACCGGGGAACTGGCGCCCCTGCTCCTGGGAAGTAAATGGGTCTTTGAATCGGAACATTTAAAAATTGGTTATGACAGGCCGCTTCTCGAACTTACCATGCGGATCCGGCGGGGCCAGAAAATCGGAATCCTGGGGCCAAATGGCGCGGGGAAGACGACATTTTTAAAGACGATTGCCGGACTGATTCCGCCGGTGGAGGGAGATTATTCCATCGGGAACCATATTACCATGGGCTATTTCGACCAGCATTCCGCGGAAATTGAATCGGAGAAGACGGTGGCCGATCATTTCCACGATTTATTTCCGGCCCTGACGGAGAAGGAGGTCCGGAGCACCCTGGGAGCCTATTTATTTGGCGGAAGGGAGGCACAGAAGAAGGTGTCCTCCTTGTCCGGCGGTGAGAAGGCGAGGCTGGTGCTTGCGGAACTTCTCTTCAGCCGGCCGAATTTCCTGATTTTAGATGAGCCGACGAACCACATGGATATTCAGGCGAAGGAGACGCTGGAGTCCGCATTTTCCGCGTATACGGGCACGATTCTGTTCGTTTCTCATGACCGGTATTTCACGAAACAGGTGGCGGACGCTATCCTGATTTTCGAGAATCAGTCGGTGATGTACTATCCATTCGGCTATGAGCACTATCTGGAAAAATGTGTAGATCGCGGCGGCGAGGACGGTATTTCCGCGCAGATTAAGGCGGAGGAACAGGCTTTGATTGCGGGAATCCGGGCCGTCCCGAAGGCGGAACGCCACCGCTTAAGGGAGATGGGAACGGAAGACGCATATGTAGACTGGCGGCTGCGCCTGATTAGGGAGAAAATGGAGCCGGCAGAGCGTAAGGTGGAGAAAATCGAATCGGAACTTCTGGGGCTTCAGCGCGAGTGGCAGGAATCTGAGCGTTTCTGGCTGGGTGAGACGTGGGAGATGGAGAAGGAGTACCGGGAACTTTCAGAACAGCGTGAAGCCGCCTGGAAGGAGTGGAATGAATGCTGTATGGAGTGGTTCGAGGTCTGGAACGGGGAGGACGGGGCGGAA
This sequence comes from uncultured Hungatella sp., assembly GCA_959018155.1. Taxonomy (GTDB): domain Bacteria; phylum Bacillota; class Clostridia; order Lachnospirales; family Lachnospiraceae; genus Hungatella. The sequence goes on along the minus strand of CAUEKH010000026.1, from coordinate 4,760 downwards.
CCCTGGTAAATGAGTCTCCTTTCCGCTGTGGCACCGTAATTCTTATCAAACCCTTATTTTTCTATAAATTTATGTGGAATACAGTTGCATTCTTTAAAATGGAATGATACATTGTAGAAAATCCTTTGAATTTTACAGAAATGAGGTTGAAAGAAATGGGTTGTTTAGGCAACGTTCTATGGTTTATTTTTGGCGGCTGTATCAGCGGGTTAAGCTGGACGCTTACAGGCTGTCTCTGGTGTATTACGATTGTAGGAATTCCCGTGGGAATGCAGTGTTTCAAATTTGCGGCACTCAGCTTCTTTCCATTTGGAAAGGAAGTCCGCTATGGCGGCGGGGCTGGTTCCTTTCTGCTTAATTTGATCTGGCTGCTGGTTTCGGGGCTTCCGCTGGCGCTGGAATCTGCGGCGATCGGTGCACTGCTGTGCGTGACGATTGTGGGGATCCCGTTTGGACTGCAGCAGTTTAAGCTGGCAAAGCTGGCGCTGATGCCATTTGGAAGTGAGGTTTACTGATATGGAGTCACGAGGAAGAATATTTGGAAAATCTGGTTCTGCACTGGAAAAGGAGTGGGCTGCGCTGATGAAAAGCGAGGCCCGCTTTTTGAATCGGCAGAAGGAAAAGAAACAGTCATTGCTGAACGAAAAACTGGAACATGTGGTCCCGGAGAAGCTGCGGAGCACGCTCAACGCTGCATTTATCAAGGCGTTTGAAGTGGTATTTGACAAGGGAACCGGGCTGATAGAAAAAACGTACCAGAAAGAGAAAAAAGAGTATCGGCAGAAGATCAATACGTATGCGGCCGGGCTCAAGGAGACGAGAAAGAACTTAAAAGCATTTTCGAAGCAGGCGGGAGCGTCCAAGACGAAAAATCTGGTGGTGTCCGGTGTGGAGGGGATTGGAACAGGGATTTTCGGTGTGGGAATTCCCGACATTCCGCTGTTTACGGGTGTGATTTTAAAGAGTCTCTACGAAATTGCGCTCAGCTACGGTTACCGCTACGATACGGAGGAAGAGGAGATTTTTCTTTTGAAGGTGATAGAGACTTCCCTGTCCCACGGTGAAGAACTGATGGATGGCGACGCGCAAATCAACCGGTGGATTGAGAACGGCGAGGCATTTCCAGTTGGAAAGAAGGAGGCGGTCCGCGAGACTGCCGGGCTGCTGGCGGAGGAACTTCTGTATATGAAGTTTGTTCAGGGGCTGCCTGTGGTTGGCGTAGTGGGGGGATTGTCGGACTGCGTTTACTTAAAGAAAATAACGGATTACGGGGAGTTGAAGTACAGGAGGAGATTTTTGTGGGAGAGGAAGAGTAAGCGGTTACCTACGCAGGAAAAAGGATGGAAATAATTACCATTGAATTTCCAATTGGAATATGGTATAAATAATCATATAAAGTACTTTATGGAAATGTAATCGATTACAAATGTAAAAGAGGGAAGAAAGTGGCGTCAATAAAAGATGTAGCAAAAAGGGCTAATGTTTCTACCGCAACTGTTTCGAGAGTATTGAATGGTTCTGGTGTAGTACAGGAAGCAAAAAGGGAGGCGGTTCAGGAAGCAATTAAGGAATTGGGGTATTATCCCAACGCTGTGGCGAGAAGTCTGAAAAGCGATACGACTCATACAGTTGGGATTTTGGTCTCGGATATTTCCAATATGTTTTTTACTGTGCTGGCAAAAGCCGTTGAAGATTCGATAAGCAGCTTTGGATATAATATTATTATGTGCAGCACAGAAAATTCGAAGAGTAGAGAAAAAGCGTATCTGGATATGCTGGTCAGTAAAAAGGTTGATGGCATATTAATTAATACAACAGGGGAAAATGATACATATATTGCTGAAATCAGTAAGCAGATTCCGTTTGTTGCAATTGAACGTTCTATTAATCATAATTTGTATCAGGGAGATTATGTGGCGAATGATAATAAAATTGCAATCAGGATGCTGACAGAACTGTTGATTAATAATGGCCACAGGAAAATTGGAGTAATTAACGGCCCACAGCATTTGAGCAGTGCTTATGAGCGATATGAGGCGTTTTGTTCTGAGATGTCAAAGATTGTGAAAATCAATAAAAATAAGTATAAGTACCGCTATGACGGTGATTTTTCAGTGAATAGCGGGTTTGACGGGGCAAAATATCTTTATCATCTTGAAGAACGTCCGACAGCTGTTATCGTAATGAATAATATGATGATGGTGGGGGCTTTGAAGTATTTTAAGACAGAGGGAATTCTTATTCCGGAGCAGATGTCTATTGTTAATTACGGTGATCTTCAGAATCCGGAAATCCTGTATGTAAAGCCAACATTTTCGAGCCTGAGCCCTGAACTGATTGGTGTGAAAGCAGCGGAACTTCTGTTGGAGAGGATTAAGAACAGAGGCGGTTGCAGAAAAGAAATTTTGATGGTCTCTCAGATGGTTCAGGGAGAAACTGTGAAAAGATTGTAAAAGTGTCGGAAAGTATGAGAAAGAGCGCAAGATTTTTTATACTCATTTTTGTAAACGTTTACAAAAGATTAACATTTTTATGCAAATTTACATTTTAGTGAAGAAAAGCATTGGAGGAGGAAAAATGATAAAAAAACTTACATGTGTTTTGTTGACTTTAGGTGTATTAAGTATGACTGCGTGTGGGACAGGAAATCAGGCTGGAAAGGCAGCAGAAAGTGCAGGAAAAGAAACAGCAAAAACAGAAACAGCAGTTAAAGCAGAAACAGATGGAAAGTCGGAGAAAACGGGGGAACCTGTAAAAATCGCCTTCTGGCACAACTGGGGCTCAGGAACAGGCGGGGAATCGATTAAGCAGAGTATTGAACTGTATAACAGCAGTCAGGATAAAGTAATTGTTGAACCCTTATATGTACCGGCAGAAGGAGGAGACTCTATTACTTCCAAAATGATTACTGCGATTGCCAGTGGAAATCCTCCGGAAGTAGTATTCAGCAGCCGTTATGGTATCGCTGAGTTTATGGATTCAGTGACTGCTTTAAATGATCTGATTGAACGTGATAAAGTAGATATGAACGCATTATATCCATGGGCGGTAGAGGAAGCTTCTTATGAGGGTCAGGTACTGGGAATGCCATACGATGGAACCTCCAGAGCGCTGTTTTATAACAAGGACCATTTCCGTGAGGCCGGATTAGATCCTGATAATCCTCCTGAAACATTAGAAGAACTGGAAGAGTATGCAATGAAACTCACAAAGAAGGATGGAGATAGAATTACCCAGTATGGATTTGTTCCTTCCCTTGGTCAGGGCTGGTTATATACCTGGGGCTGGTCCTTCGGTGGAGAATTCTATAATCCTGAAACAGGTCTGGTAACAGCTGATGCTCCCGAGATTGTGGATGCGCTTACCTGGGAAACAGAGTTTACAAAGAAACTGGGTGCAAGTGATGTGATGAGTTTTGCAACTGCAGCGGGCGCTGACGCAAATGACCCGTTTGCTCTGGGACAGGTCTCTATGGTAGTTCAGGGAAACTGGATGACTTCTACACTGGATGAGTATGCCCCTAACATTGATTATGGTATCTGTAATATTCCGAGTGTCGAGGGTGTAGAGCCAACTACGTTCGTTGGAGGCCGTGCGCTTGTTATACCAAAAGGGATCGAAGGGGAAAAACTGGATGCCGCATGGGATTTTGTGAAATGGATGTGTACTTCTAAAGAGGCCCAGGAAATTAAGCGTGTTACCAGAGAATATCCGGTAGTCACTTCTGTTTGCGAGGAGATCTATAAAGATGATGAAGTGATGCAGAAATTCCTGAAAGTTCTTCCAAATGGAAAATGCAGACCTGTTATTCTGGCTGGAAATATGATGTGGGACGAACTGGCAAAGGCTCCAGATCGCGCGCTTCAGGGTGAAGATCCGGCAGAAATTCTTAAAGGAATAACAGATAAGATTAATAAAGAAATTGAGACAAAGAAGAATAAATAATCTGAGTAAAGGGGAAATGATGGCATCTCAGAAGCGAATAAAGAACAGAACCGTTGAACAAAATCAGGAGCGGGCTGGCTGGGGATTTGCACTGCTTTGGATAATCGGACTACTGGTATTTTATGCATACCCTCTTTTGAGCTCGATCTATTATAGCTTTACAGATTATAATGTTGTATCAGAATATCAGTTCGTGGGGCTGAAAAATTATATAGACTTATTTCATGATACAACGTTTTGGAAGGGGATTACCAACACGATTATCTATTCTGTGATGGCGGTTCCGACAGGTGTTGTGCTTGGAGTATTTCTGGCATTGATGCTGAACACAAAAATTCCGGGGCGTGGAATTTTCAGAACCATATTCTATTTACCATCACTGGTTCCCGTAGTTGCCACAGCAATTATCTGGCAATGGCTTTTGAATCCGCAGTTCGGTCTGCTTAACTATATTTTAAACCGAATGGGATTAAAATCGCTGCCCTGGTTGAGTGATCCTGTATGGTCGAAACCTTCGTTGGTGATTATGGCTATGTGGGTAATTGGAAATACTGTGATTGTTTATCTGGCGGGATTGCAGGATATTTCACAGGATTATTACGAAGCGGCTGCCATCGATGGCGCTAACACATGGAACAAAACGATACATATTACGCTGCCACTGCTGACTCCGGTTATATTTTTTAATCTGATTATGACTATAATCAATACACTTCAGGTATTTACCCTGCCGTTCTCTCTGACACAGGGGACTGGAAAACCAGCAGACTCGCTTCTCTTTTACAGTATGTATCTTTACAACAATGCCTTTTCCT